>JABDJZ010000426.1 GCA_013003255.1 Rhodothermales bacterium | reverse complement strand
ATGATGATGGCCAGCGGGAAGAGCCTTGTGAGCAGCCCTCCAAACCAGTTCTCCTGTTGGTCTGCATCAAACCCGACCACATCGTCACCGGACGCCGCGGCCTCCGTGTTGTGATCCATGAGGTAGGTGATCAACTCGTGGTCCGCAGGCTTGGTAGTCGTGAACGTGTTCTGAGCCTGCTCGCCCTCGGACCCGAACAGATCCTGACGCGGTGGTCCCAGTCGCACCTTTCCTGAGGAGACTGCCTCAGCGGTGTAGGTGCCGTCCACGCGGGTGTCGTTCACCACCACCACTTTCTCCACGTACCCCTCATCGATGTACTCCAGGAAGGTGGAGTACTCGATCTCGTTCGGAGTCTGCGCCCCTACGAACAGGAATATGTGGACCATGATGGCCATGAAGATGGCCAGGTAGATCCAAAGTGCCAGACGCGGACGGCCTCCCATCCCGGGCGCGCCCGATCCTGATCCGCGGTCTGAATTATTCTGTTGGTCCCTGTCGGCCATAATCCTGTCTGAGGGGCACTTTTCGTGCGATTCGACGAAGCCTCAACCGTACCCAAGGCATTGGTGATGGTTCCTACGGTCGGGTGGGCCCGGAGATGCGCCGTTTGTCTGCGCAAGGGTTAGTTTCAACGCATGAAATGGCTCAACCATCCCCTGCTGTTGACTGCCGGACTCGTCATGGGTTTGGCCGCCTGTGCCAACGTTCCCGGTGTCGTACCCTCGGACAGCGACGTGGTCCTGGCCCACCAGGCCATCGCCGAACCAAACCCCGGGACCGTCGGCCCATTCTCCGTGAAGACGCTCTACTACGGCTCCGGCACGGATCTGCGGCGTGCCGTGTACCGGGACTCCGTGGCCATCCGAACCGACAGCGTGGACGGCTCCAAGCTGGTTGACCTGGGAAGCTCGGCCAAATCCCGAAACAAGTACTGGGGATTCACCCCCAAGGCGCTGCCCATCAACGGGCGGGTCTGGTACCCGGACGGCCCAGGCCCCTTTCCGCTGGTCCTCGTGGTCCACGGAAACCACAACATGAAGGACTTCTCGGACCCTGGTTACGACTACCTGGGCGAGTTGCTGGCGTCGCAGGGCTACATCCTGGCCTCAGTGGACCAGAACTTCATCAACGGTGGAATCCGGCAGGAGAATGATGCGCGCGGTTGGCTCCTCCTGAAGCACCTGGAAGCCTGGCGCGAGTTCAACCAGACACCGGGCGGAGCCTTTGAGGGCCTGGTCGACATGGACCGAATCGCCCTGATGGGTCACTCCCGGGGAGGCGAGGCGGTGGCGCTTGCCGCGGCGTTCAACCGGCTGGACCGGTACCCTGACAACGGCAATCTGGAATTCGATTTCGGATTCTCCATCCGCGCTGTTGTGGCCATCGCGCCCGTGGACGGCCAGTACCTGCCAACGGGACGGCACGCGCCCATCGAAGATGTCAACTACCTGGTCTTTCACGGCTCTCACGACGGCGATGTGACCAGCTTCCACGGACTGCGGCAGTACCAGCGAACCTCCTTCTCGTCAGGATCCGATTTCTTCAAGGCGGCCGTGTACATGTACCGCGCCAACCACGGCCAGTGGAACACCGTCTGGAACAACAAGGACCGCGGCCCACGCAGCGGGCGGTCCCTTCGGCTCGACGCCCTGGTGGATCCGGAAGAGCAGCGTGACTTCGCCCGGGTTTTCGTCGGCGCCTTTCTGGACGCCACCCTGAAGGGAAATGACCGCTATCTCAGCCTGTTTCGGGATCACCGGACAGCCGGACAATGGCTGCCGGGCACGATGTACGTGAGCCGGTACCAGCACAGTTCGTTCCGTCCGCTGGCCGACTTCGAAGAAGACATCAACCTGGAGACCGGAACCGAACCCGGCGTTGCCATCACCGCTGATTCGCTGTCTACCTGGAAGGAGGCACCCCTGGTGCTGCGCTCACGCAACCGGGCATCCACCTCCAATTCGCAGCAGAACCAGGCCCTCCGGATTGGATGGAGCCGGGACTCGACGAATGTGCTGCCTGCACTCCGCCTCAACCTTCCGCCTGATTTAGCCATAAACTGGTCGCTCGATGGGGGGACGACCCTGGAACTGCTCGCTGCCGCCGAGACCGTTGTTGACTCGCTGAAGATGCCCGGGAAGCACCTGGACGTATCCATCGAACTCGCCGACTCCTCCGGTCACCGGGTGTCCCTTCCGCTGGCCGCCTATGGACCGGTTCGTGAGCCCCTCGACATTCGCGTGCTGCGGCGAAATCTGGACGAGAGCCGTTTCGGCCAAACGTCCGAACTGGTCCTTCAGAGCTATTCCATCCCCCTACAGGATTACCGGGATGCATCGCCCACCCTTGATCTGTCGGCTCTTCAGGAG
>JABDJZ010000378.1 GCA_013003255.1 Rhodothermales bacterium | reverse complement strand
GTGCTGGGCTTCGGGCTTGAGACCACAAGCGTCGGCGATATCAGCTCCATCAAGGGAGGCTTTCCGCCGTTCCATATTCCCGAGGTCCCGTTCAATCTCGAGACCCTGGTCATCATCTTCCCCTACGCGGCGATCGTGGCCGGAGTTGGGTTGATCGAGAGTCTCCTGACCCTGAACCTGATCGACGAGATCACCGAGACCCGCGGCCGAACCAACAAGGAGGCCGTCGCCCAGGGACTCGCGAACGTCGTCACCGGATTCTTCTCCGGAATGGGCGGCTGCGCCATGATCGGTCAGAGCCTGATCAACATCTCCGCCGGCGCGCGGGCCCGCCTGTCTGGAATCGTGGCCGCAGTGATGCTGCTCATCTTCATCATGTTCGGTGCCGAATACATCGAGCAGATGCCCATCGCCGCCCTGGCCGGACTGATGGTGATGGTGGCCATCGGGACGTTCGAATGGGCGAGCATCCGGCACCTCGGTCGGATGCCCTGGCAGGACAACCTGGTCGGCGTCGTGGTGGCGTTGATCACGGTATTCCTGCACAACCTGGCTCTGGCAGTTCTTGTGGGCGTGATCATGTCTGCCCTGGTCTTCGCCTGGGAAAACGCGAAGCGCATCCGCGCCCGGAAGTATGTCGATGACGACGGCGTGAAACACTATGAGATCTACGGTCCGCTCTTCTTCGGGTCTGTCCAGGCCTTCGGGGAGAAGTTTGATGTCCTCAACGATCCGGACTCGGTGATCATTGACTTCGCCGAAAGTCGGGTGAGCGATATGTCCGGGATCGAGGCTCTGGGCCGAATCACCGAGCGGTATCTGCGAGCAGGCAAGGAGGTGCATTTGCGGCATCTGAGTGCCGATTGTCGCCAGTTGCTCCAGAATGCCGAGAAGGTAGTCGACGTGAATATCATCGAGGATCCGAAGTACAAGGTGGCGGTGCAGCTGTAGGTGCTGTCGGGGGCAGGGCGAGGTCGTATTATCGGCCAACCCAAGCCCCCATTTCCATGCGATTCCTGTCTCTGAGTTTGCTGCTCGCGCTTGTTGTAGCGGAAGCTCCCGCCCAACACACCTACACGGACAGCTATCCCAAGAACTCGGCGATTGACGTTCAGAACTACGTCTTTGAGCTGTCGCTGAGTGACGAGTCCGATGTCATCCGCGGGCGCACTACGGTTGACGCGCGGTTCAAGGAGCCTGTCTCGGAATTGCGACTGGATCTGATCAGCATTTCGGCGGATCTGGACGGCAAGGGCATGATGGTAACCGGGGTGGAGATGGCCGGTGAACCGCTTTCCTGGCAGCACGAGAACGACGCCTTGGTCATTCAACTCGCCGCGTCGATGGCAGGACGCCATAGCGTCGTTGTCGAATACCAGGGCATTCCAGCCGCCGGACTCCGCATCGGCCCAAACAAATACGGAGACCGAACCTTTTTCTCGGACAACTGGTCCTCGCGGGTGCGCAACTGGGTCCCCACCGTGGACCACCCGTATGACAAGGCGGCGAACGAGTTCGTGGTGACGGCCCCGTCACACTATCAGGTGGTCTCGAACGGCCTTCGCATCGAGGAAACCGACCTCGGGGGCGGGCAGCGGATGACGCACTGGAAGAACTCCGTGCCCACGGCCACCTGGCTGTATTTCCTGGGCGTGGCCGAGTTCGCGATGCAGCAGGTGGATGCGTTCGAGGGCAAGGCCATCGAGATCTGGGTATACCGGCAGGACCGCGAAGACGGCTTCCACGACTTCGCCATCCCCTCCAAACAGGTCCTCGCCTACTACTCGGACCTGATCGGGCCCTATGCCTACGAGCGCCTCGCCAACGTGGTGTCGCCAGCCACGGGAGGGGGGATGGAGGCGGCTTCAACGCCGGCCTATTCAGAGCGCTCCGTGACAGGAGACCGCAGCCGCCGCTGGCAGCATGTGATCATCCACGAGATCGCCCACCAGTGGTTTGGCAACTCCGTCACGGAGTACCACTGGAACGACGTCTGGCTGAGCGAAGGCTTCGCCACGTATTACACGCTCCTCTTCCGTGAGTACGCGTACGGACATGATGACTTCATTGCGGGTCTGAAGGACTCGCGGCAGCGTGTGGCCAATTTCTACCAGGACGATTGGGACTTCCAGCTGGTGCGGCCCTACATCGAAGACCTGAATGACGTCTCCGGCGCGATGATGTATCAGAAGGGCGCCTGGATCCTCCACATGCTCCGCGAACTGCTCGGTTCGGACACCTACCACGCCGGCGTCCGCGCCTACTACGCCGAGCATTTCAACGGGCACGCCCAGACGGCGGACTTCCAACGCGCAATGGAGGAGGCTTCGGGGATGGACCTTGCGGGCTACTTCGACCAGTGGCTCTTTCAGGGTGGAATTCCGCGGCTGGCCGTCTCGTGGAGCCAGGATGACGGCACGCTGACCATCGGGGTTGAGCAAACTCAGGAGGCGTACCGATTCAATGTGCCCCTTGAAGTGGACGTCCACTTTGATGAGGGCGATCCGGTGCGTCTGGTCATGGACCTCGAAAAGGAGGGGAGTTCCTCTATTTCCGAGAGCTTTGACCGCGAGGTAACACGCGTTGAAGTTGACCCGGACACCAGGCTACTTGCCTCCTGGGAGATCAACTAGCTAGATCACGCCGGCAATCAGCAGGACGGCGATGACCAGCAGCATGACGCCGGTCAGCCTCCGGACGCCGCTCATCGTCACCTTCTTCAGGTAGAACTTCCCGACCAGGACGCCGGCAAATGCAGCCAGGGTGCCCACAAGAATCAACCGTCCCTCAGGCCCGGAGGCGAACCCTGCGACGCTCCCGCCAAAGACCAGGAGCCCGTACGTGGCAATTCGGATGGCGTCCACCGCCAGACCAATCACGGCGTTCGTGCCCACGAAGGACGGCGCATCAATTTTGGTGGAGGCCAGAAAGGCCGAGCGCAGGGCTCCCTGATGCCCGGATACGCCGCCAAAGAAACCTGACAGCACGCCGCCGACGGGGAGGTAGCGTTCCGGGATGGGATTGCGCTCGAAGCGCGGACTCAGTTCCAGCATAGCGAATCCCAGCATCAGCACGCCGATAAGGATGTTGACCGGGGTCACTTCACCGGACACCATCCCAGCATCCCACGTCCATCCTCCGGGAAGAACGGTCACCACCGAGAGCAGCCAGGCCCCGGCGAATGCGGCCAGGACTGCCGGAACCCCAAACCGCCGCACCACCCGCCAGTCGGCCAGATTGCCCAGCAGTCCGACCTTCAGCACGTTGTTCAAGGCATGCACCACGGCAGTTGCCGCGACGGCCATTTCGATGGGGACGAACAGCGCAAAGACAGGCAGGAGAATCGTCCCCAACCCAAACCCCGAATACAGCGTCAGCCCTGAAGCGAGTGCAGCGGTGACGGCGACAACGATGTATTCCATGGAGAGGCGGCAGGCACCAGGGGGACGATCAAGCTAGCGCCGGTCCTTCTTGCCCTGCATTATGGACTTGTAAAGTTTCCCGGTGGCCTTGTCCAGTTGCCTGCGCTCGGCGATCGATCGTTCGAAGTGCGCCGCCTCACGTTCCAGTTTGTGCCAGGCGTCAACCAGGCTCTGATCCAGTTCTCCGCGCTCGACCGCGGAGCCCACGGCGCACCCTGCCTCGCCCTGGTGAGAACAGTCCCGGAACCGGCATTCATCCGCCAGGTCGCTGATGGCACCGAAGACATCGTCGATGCCTTGATGCATGTCAGTCATGCCCAACTCGCGCACGCCCGGAGTATCAATGAGCAGGGCGCCGCTGGGCAAACGGACCAGGTGACGGCGCGTGGTGGTGTGACGGCCCTTCCCATCGCCTGCCCGTACCTCACGGGTGGCAAAGTCAGCTCCAGTCTCGGTGGCATCATCGTCAGCGCGGCCCATCAGCCGATTCAGGAGCGTGGTCTTGCCTGCGCCAGAAGGCCCGAGCATGACGTACGTGCGCCCGGGTTCGAGCCCCCGCATCAAGTCGTCCGCGCCACCTTCAGTCAACGCGCTGACGGTGAGGGCATCCCCGAGGTGGGCTACCTGGGCCACGGCCTGCACCGCCTCGTCTCGAGAGAACAGATCTATTTTGGAAAGCACCACCTGCGGCTGCACCCCGCCGTCGGCCGCCATCGCCGCGAACCGCTCGAGCCGGCGAACATTGACCGGGAGATTGCAGCCGTGGAGAATGAGCGCCACATCCACATTGGCCGCAAGCAGCTGGAACTCAGACTCGCTACTGGGTCGGCGCCGGCGCAGCACAGAGGCGCGCGGCAGCACTTCGGTGATCAGGGCAAAGTCGTCGGCCCGGTTCAGCGCCACCCAATCGCCCACGGCCGGGAAGTCCATCCCGGATTCCGCGACAAAACGCAGGCGCCCTGTGAGTTCGGCCAGCAGGGGGCCGGTCTCGGTGATGACTTCGCAGTTGGTGCGATTAACCGCCGTTACCCGGGCGGCCTCAAGCCCCTCAGGCACCTGCACGGTAGCAGAATCGAATCCGTAGTCAGTCAGTGTCATCGGTTTCCTCCAGGGGCATCCAGGGCACGCCCGGCCCTGCCGGTGATCCGTCCATTCGGACCCACGAGGACCCTGCCGTCGGTGTCCGCCACCAGTTCGTCTACCTCCAGAACACCGGCCACCAACAAGACGCCCGTCGGAGAGACGTGCACCCTGCCGGCTCGCGCGACGCCCCTCAGATCAAGGACGCCCGAGACGGACAACGTATCAAATGATGCGCTGCCTCTCAGGATGGTCTCCCCCAGAACGGTGGCGGTGCCCGGGAAGGAAAGGTCAGCCATGACGGGAATCTGGTCGCCGTCGACGAACTCCGCGCCACTGCGCTCATCGGCAATAAACTGGACGTGAATCCCTTCCGGCGTCTCGGCCAGAATTCGCAGTCCGCTGAATACCTGAGCGCCCGGCGCTGTGCTCCGGTTGCCTCCATTTGCCGGGAAGGTCAGGTAGCCGGAGCTGTTCGGCCGACTCCAGGGCGTAAGGCGGTCGCCCGGCTTGAACATGTCTCCCTCGTAGTCCGCGGCGGCGGCGGAGAGGTGCAGTCCGGCGTCGGCCGGAACCGGTCCTGCTCGCCCACCGGACTCCGTGGCCATAACCAGCAACCCGGTTTCCATGAGGCCTTGATCACTGGCCGCCCGGGGATCTGTCTCGGTACTGAGGACATCGAAAGGCCCGATCCGCTGGCGGTTGGAGAGGTAGATGGTCCGCGTACGGTCGGAGCCCGGAATCGGGGCCTTGTACGTGAAGCAGTTGTCCCTGTCCGAGGAGTAGAGGTCTCGGACAACCACGGTAGTATCTCGAACGAGTGGTGTGCACGTGATCCACCCCAGGAGGTCCCGTTCATAGGCTGAGATGGTTTCGTCTCCGCGGGCATCGCCCGCCCCGCCCATCAGGACGTACCCAACCTGCTTGTCGGCGAAGGTCGGGATGCCGGGCGACGGGGCTACGGGACGAATGTGCACGTAATCCCGCCAGAGGTCGTGGCCGAGTTCATGGGCCAGAAGTCGAACGAGGTCCACCTCCGGAAAGATGTTGCCCGCGTTGTCATACCGGACATACGATCCGCTGGCATCCCGGTTGATGCGCAGGCGCGAGCGCTTGCCCAATTCCGGGACTTCGGAGGTGTATCCCAGGTCAGATACGCCGGAGGCATGCGAGGGATAGAGACGCGTGTGCTTCATGGACCTGACCACCACGAACAGGTAGTCCACGAAGCCGTCCCGGTCAGCGTCAAAGTCCTCGAGGTCCACCCCTCCTTCGCCATCCAGAAACGTGAGAATCTCCCGCGTCAATCTGGACTGGTCCAGGGTGCCGTCTCCGGCGCGGTACTCATCCTCCCGATGCTCGGTGACAAAGACCCTCGGGTAGGACAGTCCCGTGAGCTTGAACGCTCCCAGTGACTGATCCCGGAAGTAGCGGGTGAGCCCTGAGGCCCGGCGGAGATCATCAGAAACAATGGATCCGGCCACAGACGGCAGGACGTCCGGGTCCGCCCAATCCCTCGCTGCCTGGGTGACAGGATCCGGGTTTGGCTCTGAATCATCGGCAAACCGAACCCAAACCAGGAGCGCACGAGTCTCGCCGTTCTCAGCAGGGTAGGCCGAACCGTCGAAGACAATCGCCGGTGGGGCGCAGGAGGCCGCCCCACCGATTATCAGGAGCGCAACGAGAGTCGAGTGAAACCGCTTCAATCCGGCCTACATATTGGGCTGGTCCGTCTGCTGGCCGAACTTGAATTCCTTGGGGGGCTCGACACCCTTGAGGTGCCGCACGAAGTAGTCCCAGCGTCGGCGCATCCAGTACTCGCCCTGCCGGAAGCCGTGGCGGCTGTTCGGGAAGATGAGCATGTCGAAGTCCTTCCCGGCGTTCATCAGTGCCTCCGCGAGGAGCATCGTGTTGTTCGGGGGGACGTTGGAGTCCATCGAGCCGTGCGCGATCAGGAGCTTCCCGACCAGGTTGTCGACCAGCAGGTGATTGGCCTGGTTGTCGTAGGACGTGGTTCCGTCGGGATTCCGTTCCAGCAGCCCGTGCCATTTCTCGCCCCAGTCATCCTCGTAGGTGGCGTTGTCGTGATTGCCCGCCCCGGAGACTGCCACCTTGTAAAAGTCCGGATACCTCAGGATGCCGGCGGTAGAGGCGAATCCACCCCCGGAGTGCCCCCAGATGCCCACGTTGTCAAGATCCATGTAGCGGTGCCGGGCGGCCAGTTGCCGGATGCCTGTGATCTGATCCGGCAAGCCGTTGTCGCCCATGTTGCCGTAATAGGCCTCGTGGAAGGATTTGGACCGCATCGGGGAGCCCATCGCATCCAGTTCCACCACTACGAATCCGAGCTCGGACACCGCCTGCTTGTCACTGCGGGAGGGATTGAAGCTGCGGGATCCCACGGATCCGGACTGTGGGCCCGGATACAGGTAATTCAGGATCGGGTAGCGACCATTCGCATTCAGATTGGTAGGCGTGTACATCAACCCGTAGAGGTCCGTCTCGCCGTCCCGGGCCTTGACCACGAATGGCGTGGGCGGCTTCCAGCCGCTGGCCAGCAGTTCGGAGATGTCTGCACGCTCCAGCTCAACGATCGCGGCGCCATCATCCGTGCTTCGCAGCGTAATCACCTGGGGCGTGTCCGGCGATGAGGCGGTGTCGATGAAGTACCGGAAGTCCGGAGAGAAAGCCACCGCATGGTTCAGGCTGTCCGGCGTAAGCAGGGTCAAGTCAGACCCGTCGAATCCCACCCGGTAGAGGTACTGGAAGTAGGGGTCGCCGGGCTCGCGGGAGCCCCCGGTGAAGAAGACCTGACGCGCCTCCGGATCCCAGTGCCTGACCGCAAGAACGCGCCAATCACCCTCCGTAATGCGATTCTTCAGTTCACCGGTCTGCAGGTCACGCAGGTACAGGTGTCCCCAGTCATCCTGCTGGGAGTACCAGACGAACTCCTCTGAGTCCGCGAATGCGGTCCAGTTGATCTGGTTGTAGCCGGACTCGAAGAAGGTGTCCTCGACTTCCTCGAAGATGTCCCGAACCTGACCGGTGAAGGGGTTGGCTTCCCGAAGGGTGGCCACTTTGTGGTCACGGCTGCTGGACACAAAGAAGAGCCGCTCGGAGTCATCACTCCATTCGATGTCCGCCCATTCGCCGCCGTCCACGATGTGATCCGTGATTGTGGATCGGTGGGCATCCGGCGGCATCTGAAGACGAACCACTTCCGCATCGTCCACGTGTATCACCACCCGCTCGATGCGAAATATCAGGCTGTCTCCGGGGAACGGGTAGCGCCAGGCTTCCAGTTCAGGGGCACCGACCTTGGTCGAGGTCAGGTACATCATGGAGACGCCACGTCCGTCATGCTTGAAGGTGGCAATCTTTCTGGAGTCAGGGGACCACAGCACGACAGGCCGATTGCTCTTGGTCCAGCCTGCATTGTTGGTGGCGTAGGCGTAGTCCTCCTCGCCGTCGAACGTCATCTGGCGCTCGGTTCCGGTGGCCACGTCCCGGACCCACAGGTCATGGTCGCGGACGAAGGCCTCGCGGGTGCCGTCGGGAGATGGAATCTCCGTCCGGCGAAAACGCGCAAACCGGGACTCCTCGGCCGGGGCTGCCTCTGCCTCGGAGGCCTCGCAGCGATATCGTCTCAGGTCACATTCGAACGTCTGCCCTTCTGCCGAAACCTGAATGAACCGGTCCGAGTCCCCGAAGGAGAAGGTTTGGAAGGGCAGATTGTCGGCGTCATACGTAGCCGAGGTAACCGCGCCGAGCGCCGAAGCCAGTCGAGCATGATTGAAGGCCGGGCGCTTCTTGTCACGGCGGGCTTCGGGGTATACCCGAACGAAACGATGCCCGGCGCGGGTGGTCACGCGGTACCAGAAGGTGCCGTCATCCAGCCAGTTGGGTGTGATGGCGTTGCCGTAGACTTTCGGGCTGGTATGCTGCCGAAGCATGCGCTCGGCGCGCGCGTAATCGTCCTCAGTGACCGTCTGACGGGCTACGGCCGGCGCCGCGACGAGAATGGCAAGGAGCAGAAGTAAAAGCGATCTCATGGAGGGATGAAATTGAGTGACCCGAAATCTCCCGAAGGTAGCAGATCCCACACACAAGCGTGGGGCTGAACATGGGGGCAAAAATCCGGACAGCTTGGCGTCCTGTTGCTGACCGTGCGTACACTGCTCCTTCCCAGAACCGCCAGCGCATGCGTGCCTTCTCCATTTGCCTCGCTCTTGTTGCATTCCTGAGTGACCCGGCCATGGGGCAGCGTTGGGACGTGGCCGATTCCGCGCCCGAGGGCAACGCCCGGCAACGGCACGATGATGTAGGCTTTGCCGGGGGAGCCGGGTGGCTGGTCAACACGGCGGGCGAGATCTGGAAGAGCGAAGATTGGGGCCGCAATTGGGAAAAGCAGCTTGATACAAACGGGTTCTACCGGTTTCGCGCGCTGGCTCCGCTTGATTCCCGCAACGCGTTCGTGGGGACAGTCCAGTCCTCGGGCGCTGTGCTTTTTACCACCACGGATGGGGGGGATACATGGACGGATGTATCGAACCGCATCTCGGGAACCCGGCCGGTGGGCATCTGCGGCATGTCGGTTGTGGACGGGCGCGTTGCCTACGGGGTTGGGGCCTACCACGGATCGGCCACAGTCATCAAGACCACGAACGCCGGTGCCACCTGGACGGGCCGATCGCTGAGACCGCTCGCGGAAACGCTCGTGGATGTCCACTTCTTTGATCAGGATACCGGGATTGCCGTCGGCGGAACGTCTGAAAGCCTGAGGGGAAACGCGGTGGTGCTCAGGACGACGGACGGCGGGAGTACGTGGAGCCGCGTGTACGAGTCAGTCAAGGGGTCAGGCATTTCGGGCGAATGGGGATGGAAGATCTCGTTTCCCTCGCCCGAGGTTGGCTACGTCTCGGTAGAGTATGCATCGAACAATGATGGCCACCCCGCCAAGATTCTGAAGACCACCGATGCCGGAGTTACCTGGACGGCCCTGGACGTAACGGGAAGCGTCTCGCGGGCGG
>JABDJZ010000341.1 GCA_013003255.1 Rhodothermales bacterium | reverse complement strand
CCGTGATGGCAGAGGAGCGCAAGGTCGGCGAAGTGGTGGACGTGCTGGAATTGCCGGCGCACCCGACCCTGTCCGTCCGCAAGCTGGACGGCACGCTGGCCATGGTGCCGTTCGTGCCGGATCTGGTGCCGAGCGTTGATCTCGAAGGAGGCCACCTTACCGTGGTACCTCTGGAGGGTCTGCTGGAAGGCGAACCGATCTCGGAGAGGGACTGACATGAGAATAGATCTCATCACCGCCCTCCCGGACCTCTGTGCTTCGCCCCTGAGGCAGAGCATCGTGCAACGCGCCCAGGACAAAGGCCTCGTGGACATCCGTGTCCATGACCTTCGTCAGTTCGCTACCGGAAAGCATCGCCAGGTGGATGACTATCCATTCGGGGGTGGCGCCGGAATGGTGCTGAAGCCGGAGCCGCTGTTCGACTGTATCCAGAGCCTGTTGGATGACGATGGGCCGGCGGTGGACGAGGTGATCTTTCTGACTCCTGACGGCGAGGTCCTTGACCAGCCGATGGTCAATCGACTGTCGATGGCAGGCCGAATGATCCTGGTAGCCGGGCACTACAAGGGTATCGACCAGCGGGTTCGGGATCACCTGATCACGCGGGAGATTTCGATCGGAGACTACGTCCTGAGCGGGGGGGAACTACCCGCAATGGTGCTTGTAGATTCGGTCGTTCGCCTCATCCCGGGGGTGCTCGGAGACGCCGGATCGGCCCTCTCCGACAGCTTTCAGGACGGACTCTTGGATGCGCCGGTTTACACCAGACCCGCGGATTTTCGCGGAATCGGAGTGCCGGACGTTTTGTTGAGCGGAGACCACGGAAAAGTCGCCCAGTGGCGCGAAACGCAGAAACTGGAGAAGACTCGGCTCAGGCGGCCGGACCTTCTCGAAGACGGAGGTTCGACAGCCGCGCGGCGGCGAACCACCAAGACGGCGGGACAGCAATCGGCTGCCGCTGAGACGAACTGAATCAAGAACACGACTTTACTGGAGGTCCGCCGATGGCCACAGATATGATGTCCCTCATTGAGGGAACCCAACTCCGCGACGACATCCCTGAATTTCAGGCAGGTGACACGGTCAACGTGCACGTCCGCGTCATTGAGGGCGAGAAGGAGCGCATTCAGCAGTACCAGGGCGTGGTAATCGCCCTCAAGGGTGCTGATGCCCGCCGTACGTTCATGGTCCGCAAGGTCTCCAATGGAGTCGGCGTGGAGCGCATTTTCCCCCTGCACTCGCCCAAGATCGCCAAGATCGAGGTGATTCGTCGGGGGCGTGTCCGTCGGGCCAAGCTCTACTACATGCGGGAGCGTCGCGGAAAAGCCGCGCGTATCAAGGAAAAGCGTACGCGCTAGCACCTTTCCCGGTACGGGCTGCCCTCGCGGCCGAGGATTGTTTGCGACAGCCTGTTGGGCCTTTGTCGCAACGGCCTCCTGTCCCGTCAACCAGTTTCAGAAACCGTCGGCGCTTCGCGTGGGCGGTTTCTGTACGTTGTGACCGTTATGAACGACAGCGCAATACTTCGCATATCCATTTGGGATGATCCGCGCCTCCGTGCGTTCGGAGAAGCGCTCCGATCCGACTCGACGGAGGTCAGCTTCGACTCCCGGGAAGCCGGAGAGAAGCGGCTTTCGGCGGGGCTGGTTGACATAGCCCTCCTTGCCACGGATATCGCCGTGGGCCTTTCGGAGGACTTCGACATCCTTCCGGCCGTGGCCTATTCCTCGTGGTCAACACCGCACGCCACCATCAACCTCAAGGACGGGTTTGAAAGCCGGCCAGAGGTGCTGGAATGCGCCGATCCCAAGGCGCTGGAGTCGTTGGTCAGCAAGGTGGTCCTGCAGGAGCACTACGGCATATCTGTGCGCCCAGAGGCCGCGTCCTCGCCCGCCAATGTGTCCGCGGGCAGCGCCGTGCTGGCGTTCGACGTGCCCGGGCCTA
This sequence comes from Rhodothermales bacterium, assembly GCA_013003255.1. Taxonomy (GTDB): domain Bacteria; phylum Bacteroidota; class Rhodothermia; order Rhodothermales; family UBA10348; genus JABDJZ01. The sequence goes on along the minus strand of JABDJZ010000341.1, from coordinate 8,785 downwards.
CCAACGACGGCCGCAATCTGGATCTGGGTCAGGAGTGGTACGAGTTGACCAACTACCCGATGGTCTGGGGCCTGTTCGCTATGCGAAAGGGTGAGTTGGACGCGGGCGTGATTCGCCACCTGAGGAATGCGGCCGCGTCTGTGGAGTCTGCCGACCACCTGGATGGGACGGACCCGGGTGATGACGGGATGGGGCTGCCGCGATTCCGGTTTGATGACATCGTCACGGCGAGTTTGACCGAGCTGTGCCGGTACCTGTATTTCTATGGGGTGACCGGTGACATCCGGGAAATCGAACCCGCGAAGGTGCCCGAGAGCGCGGACATCGGTGAGGACAAGCGCGACCCGATGCTGTAGCAGTGAGCGACGGCACGAAGACCATAGTCTCCAATCGAAAGGCCCGGTTCGAGTACCACATCGATGACCGGGTGGAAGCCGGCCTCGTGTTGACGGGTACGGAGGTGAAGTCGCTTCGGACGGGCAAAGCAAACCTGCAGGAGGCCTTTTGCGCTGCCGTTGGTGGGGAGCTGTTTCTGCAGCAGTGCCACATCGCTCCCTACGCACACGGCAATCGGCAGAATCACGATCCGCTGCGCCCGAGGAAGCTGCTCCTGCACAAGAAGGAGATTGAGCGCCTCGCCAAAGCCTCTCAGCAGAAGGGCTATACCCTGATCCCCCTGAAGCTCTATTTCAAGAACGGCCGGGCGAAACTGGAGATCGGCGTCGGAAAGGGGAAAAAGCTCCACGACAAGCGCGCCGACATTGCCGAACGGGAGTCCAAACGGCGACTGGACAGGATCCGCAAGGGCGGAGACAGCGACTAGCCGGAGCGGCTCAGCTTGAAAAACTGACGGCTCGAGTCAGGATCATGGGCGGAATCGGCGATAATGCGCAACCTTGCGCACTTACATCTCCCCCTCGCTCTTGTCGATTCGCCTGCTCAGATTGACCCGGGTCCTCCCGGTGCTGATTGTTCTGTCCCATGCCCATCCGGCGATTGGACAGCATGCTTCCACGTGCCTCGAACAGGCAGACCCCGGCGCCTGCCTGGAAGCGCTCGAGCCCTCGGTCCCTGGCTTGGGAGAGGCCTGGGCCGCACTCGGGATGGCGTTGGTGGAACAGGGTGAGATTCGTCAGGCGGGCCCAGTTCTTCGCAAGGCTGCCGAATGGGACCCGGGACTGCAGGGACTGGCGATGTGGGCCACGCAGTTCGGAAACCCCAGCCTCTTTCAGCCGGCCCGAGCAGCCCGAAATCGTGCGCGTGCCCGCGCTATGCTGCGCAGGGATTCGTTGGATGTCGGAGCGAATCTCCTGCTGGGCACGCAGGATGCACGCGAAGTGGCGCGACGGAGTCGACGCGCTTCATCACCGGGCAACCTCTCGGCCGATGGCCTGATGAGTCTAACGCGGCCCTCGCGTAATTCCATCGGACCCGGGGCCAGGCTGGCCTGGATGTGGGAAGAGATGGACCTGACGGTCAACTCGGCACCGCGCGAGGGGCGACTGATGCGCAATACAGTGGACAGGCTTCAGAAGGCCATGGAGTCGCCGGTGCTGGCGCCCTACGCGCTGAGGCAACTCGCCGGTGTTCGCATAGCTTCGGATGACTGGGGGGCACTCGCGGCCGATGCGGCTCGGCTGCGCGCGATGCTCCCCGAAAACCCGGATGGGTATCTGGTCGGCGCCCTTGCCGCACAGAGAGAGGGACGTACGGGTGCCGCGGCAACGCTGGCCGGCATGGCGCTGGACCTGGCACCTCCCGAGCAGCGCGGCCACATCCTGAATCCCGCCGGAATCCTGCCGCCGGGCCATCCTGTCCCGGCCGACGTGGACGTCTGGTGGCGAGAGCAGGACCCGGTGGCCCTGACTGAAATAAACGAGCGGTTGGCCGAGCACGTAGTTCGCTGGGTCTATGCCGATGTGCGTTTCGGCAACCCGTACACCGCAGCACGCGGGTCCGAGACGGATCCCGGTCAGGTAGTGCTCCGCTATGGGATTCCCAGTGCCGAGATCCAACTGACCGGCGGTCACACGCCCGGGAGCGAACAGGCCGGGACGGACCGGTTCGCCGTGTTTCAGTATCCGGCCTTCGACTTCCGATTCATGGATCTGGGACGTCGGGGCGAGTGGTCCCTCTATGCGCCTAGCGCGACGGCCTACCAGGGTGGTGACCGGGTCAATTCCGAGGTGCGGGCCGCGGACTACGTGCTGGTGGCCCGCCAGCGCTTCCGTGATATCCCTACCCTGATTGAGCCCACCTGGGAGACCGGTCCGCTCAACGCCGCGGTGTTCAGGGATGGCAGTGGTTTCCTGCTGGTCACAACAGGGCTTGTACCCGAGGGGCTTTCGGGGGCGGATACGGGTGCGATGGTCCTTGACCGGGGTAACCGCATCGTATCCGCGGGCCCCAGCGACGTGCAGGGTTGGGAGTCCGGCCAGGAATTCCTCAAGGTGCTCCGGGTGCCGCTGAGCAGAAGTCCGACGTTCCAGGCTCGGGTCGAAGCGGTGGCACCGGCCACGCTGGAGGCTCCGGCGCGGACGCTGGTCCTCCGCAGCGACCCTCAGCCGGCGCCCGAGCGAGAGGGTCTCGCCATGTCATCCATGGTCCTTGCCCGGCTTATTCAGGACGCGGGAGGCCCGGGTACCACCAAGACCTGGCGTCGGGCCGGTCTTGAAATCACGCCTTCGGGGGACCGCCGGTTTGCCCAGGACGCGCCGCTCTACATCTATTTCGAGGCCTACGGGCTTGCCACCGATCCATCGGGCCGGACATCCTATGATCTGGTGGCCACGCTCACGCCAGCCGACGGTCGTCCGGGCACCCGCTTGTCGCGCCTCTTTCGACGCGGCGTGGAGTCGGTCGGGGCCGGTTTTGAGGGCTCCGGATCGAGTCCGGACCTCAGTGAATATCTCTTGCTCGACTCCCAGGATCGAGGGGTCGGGGAGTATCTTGTAACCCTCACGCTGACTGATCGCGTAGCAGGCACATCGGTTGAAACCACTTCCCGGGTACACTTCCATTAGGGTCCCAATAATCACGCTGCTCCTGCTCCTGCTGACACCGCTGGTGGCCTCGGCCCAGGTGGTTCGAGGGTTCATCACGGATGCGGAAGATGGCGAGCCGCTGGAGGGCGCTACGGTGGTCCTCCGTCAGGACACGACGCTGGTCGCGGGGTCAGCCACCGATCGGGATGGCTTCTTTGCCCTGTCCCGCTTTCCGGTTGGGGAGTACCAACTCACCGTCACCTTCATCGGGTATGAGGCCGTCGTTGATACTGTCAGAGTTGCGGCGGGGGAAATACTGCTCAGAAATTACCGGCTGACCCTGTCCAATGAAGCACTTGACGAGGTGCTGGTGCAGGGAGACCGGGAGACGGGCCTGGCGCAGGTGGATGCCGGCCGCATCAGCGTTCGACCGGCGGACATCGCCGTGGTGCCGTCTCCGGACGTGTCCGGGGACCTGATCAACTACCTGTCGGCCATTCCGGGTCTGGTGACGGTCGGTGATCGCGGCGGGCAATTGTTCGTGCGAGGGGGTGAGCCCTGGCAAAACCTGGTCCTTCTGGACGGGATGTGGGTCTATCAGCCCTTCCACGTGCTCGGCTTCTTCTCGGCGTTCCCCTCGGACATCCTCAGCCACGTGGATGTGTACGCGGGTGGCTACGGGAGCGCCTATGGTGGCCGAATCTCCAGCGTCATCGACGTCCAGAGTCGCTCGGGAAGCAAGCGGGCGTATTCGGGCGCGGTCTCCGCGGCCCCGTTTGTGACCAGCCTGCTCCTGGAAGGTCCTGTGGCCGATGACCGGGTCTCATTCCTGGCGTCCGTACGGCGGAGTGTGATGGATCGGGGTGCCGAACGCCTGGTCAGTGAGCCGCTGCCTTTCGATTTCGGGGACGTCTTTGTCAAGTTGCACACCATTGTGAGCAGCAACAGCCAGCTATCGTTGACGGCGCTCCGGACCTTTGACGAGGGCGAAGTCGGGACTGCGTTCCAGCCTCGCGGCTCGGAATCTGTTGATGTGGCCAGTTGGCGCAATCAGGCATACGGCCTTCGCTACCTGGTGCTGCCGCGGGCCTTTCCTGTTCTGGCTGAGTTTCTCGTCTCCTACTCGCGACTTCAGACTGCCGTCGGTGATCCCGACAATCCGGCCAGGACCGGTCGACTCGGGGCGGTCAATACCGTAGCCAACGTCACGCACTTTGCCGGAGACCTGGAAGTGGGCTGGGGGGTCTTCGCACGAACCCTGGAACTCACCACGGAATTGGGCGGCCTCTTCCAGAACGTCTTCGCCCAGCGGGAATTCCTTACCGAGGTGGGGATGTACGTGGAGCCTTCCATTCGTCTGGACAATGGGATGGAGGCTTCGGCCGGACTTCGCGTCCACAACTTCCCCAGCAAGAGCAAGGCGTTCGTAGAGCCCAGAATTCGGGCGGCATGGGACCGCGGCGTTGATCGCCTGAGCGCTGCTGTGGGTCTCTACCACCAGGAAGTGGTCGGCCTGACGGATCAGCGGGACGCGGCAGGGGTCTTCACCGCCTGGAGCGCGGTGCCGTTTCCGCGGGTGCCGTCTGCGCTGCACATCATCGGCGGGTACGGAAGGACCATTCGCGGCCGCATCGACATCGGCATCGAGGCCTACCACAAGCGGCTGGAGGGACTGTTCGTACCGGAATGGACGGCGTTCCCCCGGTTCACCACCCGACTTCAGGAGGCGGACGGCCGCGTCTGGGGCGGGGATATCCGTTTGGAAGCGCGCGGTACGCGTTTCCTGGCGACCCTCACCTACGGCCTCTCGGCGGTGCAGTACCGGGCCAGGCAGGAATCCCTCGAACTCTGGTACGGCGAGAGCGCCATCGACTATCGTCCGGCCCACGACCGTCGCCACCAGATCAACGTACTGGGAGCGTACCGGGTCAACGGGTACGAGATCTCGGCACGTTGGCAGTTCGGCTCCGGCCTCCCGTACAGCCGGTCGCTCGGTTTCGACGGATTCGTTCTCATGAATGAGCCCGTGGACGTCTACGAGGAATCCGGCACCAGGCGGGTGATCTACGAGCGCCCCTACAACGGCACGCTGCCGACCTATCATCGGTTGGATTTGAGCGTAGAGAAGCGCATCGATACTCCCGGTGGCGCGCTGACGCTCCAGGCGGGTGTGATCAACCTCTACGATCGGGAGAATCTGTTCTACCTGGATACGTTCACCCTGACCCGGGTTAACCAATTGCCCATCATCCCCACGTTCGGGATCAAATACGGGTTTGGACAATGAGGCGGCCGTCGATTCCCAACCTGATGCACTCGCTGATGGCCGTGGCACTCGCGGTCATGGTGCTGACGGGCTGCGAGGAGGCGGTGGCGCCGGTCCTCGACTCCGGAAGGCCGTTTACCCTATACGGATACCTGAATCCGGGTGCGGACCATCAGGCCATTCGCGTGTTTCCCATCGAGGAAATCCTGGCGCCCAACAGTCCGGAGCCGCTGGATGCGCTGGTGCGTGTGACGGGTCCGGGACTGAGCGAGGTGCTGCGCGATTCGGTGATCGTGTACGGAGATGGCTCGGTTGGGCACGTATTCCAGGCAGATTTCCGGCCGGAGCACGGAATGACCTACGAGATCCGCGCCGAGGAACCGGAAGGTCGTTTCAGCACCGTCCAGGTAAGGACCCCGGCCAAAGCACAGTTGTCGATCGGCGATGCCGGTGGCGTGCTGGGCAACGTCCTCATGCCGGTGGAGTTTGCCGGGGCCGAGCAAGTGCTCTCGCCGAGTGTCCTCTACACGTTTGAGAGTACGCGGGCGCCCTTTACTTGGACGATCCCTGTCGTCTACGGGGACAGGGTGGTTCGTGCCGGGGACCGTTGGTCCGTGACGGTGGACCTCTCACGGGACATTGGTGTCCTCTACTCGGTCACCGGATTACAGCCGGGCACCGATCCCATCATCCTCACCGATCTGCTTGTCGAGGCGTTTATCACCACGTCGGAGTGGACGCCTCCGGGTGGGACCTACGACCCCGAACTGCTGGTGCAGCCGGGGACCTTTTCCAATGTCGAGAACGGCTTCGGATTCGTGGGCGGTGGCTACTTCGAGAGTGCCACCACGCTGCCGCCAGCCCACATTCTGCAACTCGCCGGCTTCGCCAACCAGTAGCGTGCGGTTGAGGCACTGATTCACACCATTCGGACCTACCCGACGACGAGTAGACCCGGTGGCAGAATCAAGCCGTGTGACTGAGCGTTGCACCCGAATGAAGTCTCTTTCGCACAGTACGTGCACACCTGCCATGGTACGCATACTCTTTCTGATTCTGCTGTTCGTGGGCGCCCCCGCATCGTCGGCCTGGTCCCAAACGTCCCAGGATCCGATGGTCGAGGGCATTCTGGCCTTTCGCGAGGGACGCTACCAGGAAGCCGCCAAGGCCTTTGAAAAGGCGGTCGCCGCCGACGACAACAATGCCCAGGCTCACTTCCTCCTCGCCCGGGTGTATTTCGAAACCGAGCTCAAGGATGACAAGCGGGCCGGACGCGAGTTGGATCGCGCCCTGGAGATTGACCCGGAAAACGTGGTCTATTTGACGGCCCGGATGCAGCAGCTGAGCGTGGATTCCAAGAGCTTCCTCCGCGACAAGATTCGGGAGTCCAGGCGCCGCGAACTGGCTCGCACCATCCTGAAGCTGGATTCAACGAACGCCTTCGCACACGCCGAACTCGGCGATGCCTACATCCGTGACTTCTGGCGGTATCGCAACGCGTTGATGTACCCCACGGTGCAATTCAACGAATACGAGTACCGGTCCCGGCAGTCCGTGGACCCGATGGCTACTGCCCTTCGGGACCAGATTGAAGACCTCGGCAGCTTCGACCCGGACAATCAGGAGCCGGTCCTCCCGGATGCCAGCGAGGCGCTCTCAACGGCCCTGCCGTCCATGAACCCGCAGTCCATCTTTCTGGCGGACGAGTTTGACATCGAGACGCTCGAGGCGCAGGGGATTCCGGTCGTGGACTTCTCCCGCCGGGCCCAACGCGCGTATGATCGCGCGATTTTCCACCTCTACAAGGCGCTGGATGCCGACCCCCGCAACCGGATTGTATACGATCGGCTGATGGAGGTGTATGCGCTGAAGGGAGAATGGAGCGATGCGCTGGAGATGCTCCAGCAGATGTATGTCTATTTCCCCGAGGATCCTGAACTGTGGACCTATCTGGGTCTGGCCCACCACCGGTTCGGCAATCTGGACGCGGCGGCCAAGGCATTCGAAAGCTCCTTCGAGGGCATGGATCAGGGCATGTTGGCCGCCTTTACCGACATCGAGTTTCTGATGCCGGATGAGGAGAAGAAGCGGTATCGTGAGGACCCGTCCGGTTATGCGGCGCGGTATTGGACCAGTAAGGATCCCAGGTACCTGACACCCTACAATGAGCGGAAACTGGAGCACTACAGCCGGTTGACGTATGCCGACCTGCTGTACGGCTCGAGCGAACTGGGGCTGCACGGTTGGGAGACCGAACGCGGCGCCATCCTGGTTCGCTACGGCACGCCCAAGGGAGACGTGGTGGTCATTCCGAAGTCCACCTCGGGCGTCAATCGCGGCACTCCGGTCCAGACGGGCACGCAGTCCACGGATCCTACCCAGGCCGGGACTCGGCTGGCACTACAGGTGGCTCAGCGCGGAACGGATTTCGCGCTGGATGAGGAGGCCAACACCTTCAACATCTGGGACTACGGCGACTTCAAGTTCGTCTTCGAGGATCCCTTCCGAAACGGCGAATACCGGATGTACAGTCCGTCGGCAGCGGACCTCTCCCAGGGCGCCGTGCCGTGGGTGAACGACTACACCATCAAGGCCGCGGAGACCATTCGGGAGACGCCTGACCGGTACGAGTACGAGGCGCCTGGTCGCCAGATTGAACTGCCGTTCCTTGTGTCGGCCTTCAAGGGTTCGACCGGACGCACCGACCTCTTCGTCAACTACGGAATCCCGATTCTGGAATTCGGTGACCAGGGGGACATGATTGACATCACGGCCAACGCGGGCACGTTTGTGGTCAGCGAGAATCGGGACATCCTCGCCGAGCGTCGCCGGACCATCTACGGCCTGCGTACCGACCAGATCGTAGAGTTCGAGGAGGCCAATCTCTGGATCGATTCCGAAGAGGTATCCGTCCCGGCCGGCCAGGTGGATGTATCCGTTGAGTTCGAGACAACCTCGGGCGGGACCGTAGCCGTGCAGCGCCGGAGCGTTTCGGTACCCGATTTCGATACCAGCGAGCTGATTCTCAGCGACATTCTGCTGGCCTATCGCGTGGAAGAGACAGACGATGGCAGGCCCCTGGCCGGCTCCGACGTGGTCCGGAACGGACTGTCCATCACGCCCGCTCCGTGGAGCGTCTTCTCACTGAGCAACCCCATCTACGTGTATTTCGAGGTCTACAACCTGGATGTCTCAGGAGACGGCCGGGCAGACTACGAAGTGGAGGCGGCCCTGCAGCCCAAGGAGCAGGGCAACAGAGTTGGTCGGTTTGTCCGCGGCATCTTCGGAGGCGGGGACAAGGGCGTTTCGGTCTCGGTACCGGTCTCCGTGGCATCGACCTCGGACGGGCAGTACCTGATCATTGATGCCGAAGCGCAGCCGGAAGGCCTCTACACGCTGTTCCTGAAGGTCACAGACCGCAAGTCGGGCCGAGAGGTCACGCGCCAGCGGGATCTGTTCCTGGAATCGTCGGCCGCCGCGCAGTAGCGGTCTGACTTAGCCTCGGGCCGCCTGGCCGCCTACGGGCTGGGTCGCG
>JABDJZ010000493.1 GCA_013003255.1 Rhodothermales bacterium | reverse complement strand
GTATCCAAATGCAGCCCTTATCGGGGCTCGCTTTCGCTCAGGCAGGAAAAACCTGCCCGACTTCAGGGGTTCATCGGTCAGAGGAAGCGAACTTTCGTAGAACGGATGCGAGTCTGCCGCCGGTTGGCGAAGTTTCGCTGTCTAACTGCGGAAAATGCCCCAGAATCCATGAACAACATGATCGCCACGACCCCTCCACCGGTCAACGAACCCGTCCGCTCTTACGCCCCGGGATCTCCCGAGCGCGCCTCGCTGAAGAAGCGTCTCGCCGAGATGTCCAGTGAGGTCACCGAGATCCCGGCGTTCATCGGGGGCAAGGAGGTGCGCACCGGCAACATCGAGGATGTACGCCCTCCGCATGAGCTGTCCAAGAAGGTCGGCGAAGCCCACATGGCAGGCGAAGCGGAGATCCAGCAGGCCATCCAGGCCTCGATGGATGCGCGGCGCGAATGGGCCAACATGAACTGGCAGGATCGTGCGGCCGTGATGCTGAAGGCCGCCGAACTGTTGGCCGGCCCCTGGCGCGACACCATCAACGCGGCCACCATGATTGGCCAGAGCAAGAATGCCTACCAGGCCGAGATTGATGCGGCCTGCGAAATGGTGGACTTCTTCCGCTTCAACGTCAAGTTCATGGAGCAGATTTACGGCGGGCAGCCCAATTCCTCGCCCGGCATCTGGAATCGCTCCCAGTACCGCGGACTCGAAGGCTTCGTCTTTGCCGTGGCGCCGTTCAACTTCAGCAGCATTGCGCTGAACCTGGCCATGGCACCCGCCATGATGGGCAACTCCATCGTCTGGAAGCCCGCCTCCTCCGCGCTCCTCTCGGGCTACTACATGTATCGCCTGATGGAAGAAGCCGGTCTTCCGGCCGGTGTGCTCAACATGGTACCCGGCCCGGGCCCCACGGTCGGCAAGCATGTGTTCGCACACCGGGACTTCGGAGGACTCCACTTCACCGGCTCCACGGGCACTTTCCAGCACATGTGGAAGACCATGGCCGACAACCTGCCCTCGTACCGCAGCTATCCGCGCATCGTGGGCGAGACCGGCGGCAAGGACTTCATCATCGCCCATCCGTCCTGTGACAACGCTGCCGTGGCCACGGGCATTGTTCGCGGCGCGTTTGAGTATCAGGGTCAGAAGTGTTCTGCCGCCTCCCGCGTGTACCTGCCCCAATCGCAGTGGGCAGATATTCGCGACCGCATGGTCTCCCAGTTGGAGGAGATCCGCATGGGCCACGTGGATGACTTCGGCAACTTCATGAACGCGGTTATCGACGCCAAGGCGTTCCGCAGCATTACCGGGTACATCGACGGAGCCAAGGCCAATCCATCCGTCGAAGTCCTTTTCGGCGGCAACTACTCCGATGACGAGGGCTACTTCATCGAGCCCACGGTCCTGGTTTCCAGTGACCCCAAGTCAACGACCATGTGTGAGGAGATCTTCGGCCCTGTGGTCACCATCCACGTTTACGAGGATGCCAAGTTTGACGAGGCGCTCGATCTGCTGGACGATACCTCGCCATACGCGCCCACCGGTGCCGTCTTCGCGCAGGACCGCCAGGTAATCGTCAAGGTCACGAACCGGCTCCAGGACAACGCCGGCAACTTCTACATCAACGACAAGCCTACGGGCGCCGTGGTCGGGCAGCAGCCGTTCGGCGGAGCTCGGGCCAGCGGTACGAACGACAAGGCGGGCTCGTATCTTAACCTCGTTCGCTGGGTGTCGGCGCGCTCCATCAAGGAGAACTTCAATCCGCCGCACCATTTTGCATACCCCTTCATGCAGCCCGATTCCTGAGGCCCTGAATGAGCAAAACGGGAAAACAGTCCCTTCGAGTCGTACAGTTCGGCATCGGCCCCATCGGGGCCTCCACCCTTCGCACGGTACTTTCCAAGGGCGACGCCTTTGAAGTCGTCGGTGCCATTGATGTGGATCCCGCCAAAGTGGGTCGTGACGCGGCGCTTGTGGCCGGTCGGGACACCCCGTGCGGCGTCAAGGTCCGCTCCGATGCTGACGCCGTACTCCGTGAAACGAAGCCGGACGTGGTACTCCACACCACTTCCTCGTTTCTGGACCGCATGTATGATCAGTTGATCGTGTGTGCGCGGGCCGGCTGCAACGTGGTTTCCTCCACCGAGGAACTGTCGTATCCGTACCACCGGCATCCTCGGATTTCTCAGGAGCTGGATGCTGCGGCCCGGGAGAACGGGGTCACCCTGCTGGGGACCGGCGTGAATCCAGGCTACGCCATGGACGCGCTCGCGCTGATGGCCACCGGAGTCTGCAACACGGTCAAGTCCATTCGGGTGCGACGGGTCGTGGATGCTGGTAAACGGCGTCTCCCGCTCCAGATGAAGGTTGGGGCGGGACTATCCGAAGCCAAGTTCAATGAGAAGAAGGCCACCGGCACATTCGGCCACATCGGCCTTGTCGAGTCCCTGTACATGGTCGCAGAGAAGCTCGGTTGGACGCTGGACCGCATTGACGAACGCCTGAACCCGGTGATTTCCACCAAGGAGGTTGTCACACCTTACCTGACGGTGGAATCCGGCCAGGTGGCAGGCATCCACCACGCCGCGGAGGGCTTCGTGGGCGAACGGCAGGTGGTCTCTCTGGACCTGAAGATGTACGTGGGGGCAGATGATCCGGTCGATGCCGTGACCGTGGTCGGCGATCCACCCATCGACCTTGCCATCCGGGGCGGAATCTTCGGTGACACGGCGACGGTGGCCGCACTCATCAACGCGGCCCCGCTGGTCCGTGACGCCAGGCCGGGCCTGGTGACCGTGGCTGACATTCCGCTCCCGCGGGCGTACGCGGCCGTCGACTGATTCGCCCATGGACTCCGGGGAATCCACTCACCCGGTCCAGGAGCAGGTCCATCTGAGCGTGCTGCATCCGGGCCATCGCAGCGTCGCCGCGCTGTTTGGTGCCGAACTGGTGCGTCCACTTGCGGCGTGCATGCTCCCTGTCATGCTCGGCGCGCTGAGTTTCATGCTGGTGGGCCGCGATCCGTTGGGATGGCTCACCACGGGGTTTCCCATCGCCATGGCGCTGGCTTCGTCGTGGACGGTGTTCCAGCTCCGCCGAAGGGTCGTGGAGGTTCGCATTCGCGAGGAGGCGGTTCGTCTCAGGAGTGCCTGGCAGGTGGCCTCGAACCAGCGGGATGAATGGGTCTCTCTCCTTGATGTCAGGCGCGAGCCATCCGGACTCCTGGTCACGCTGGGACACGATTCCCGCTGGCTCATCGTCCAGGACTGGCCTGACCTGGCCCGGGTCGAGAAGAGTCTGCTGCTGTCTGCCGAGGCTTTTCGACGCCGTGTGCAATCCAGCCTGGCGTCATGAAGCTGGAGATTGACCACACATCATCCACCCCGGTCTCGGAGCAATTGCTGGAACGGCTGCGATTCCTGATCGCCACGGGCCAATTCGCCGCCGGGGAACGACTTCCCTCCACCCGATCAGTAGCCCAGCAGCTGGGGATCTCGTTCCACACGGTCCGCAAGGCCTATCAGGGCCTTGTTGCAGCCGGGATGGCTGCAGCCAGGCGAGGCTCAGGCTTTGTTGTCACCGACTATCAGCCTGCGGACCGGCACGACAGATTGGAGCAGGGCGCGGAGATCGTCGCCCGGGCCGTCGAAGCTCTCGTGACGCTGGGATTGGACGAAGCCGAGATGGAATACCTCCTGCAGGAGCGCCTTTCCCAGCTCGACCAGGAGACAGAAGACGTCAAGATCATTTTCGTGGCTTCATTCACCGAGTTCGCCGAGAGCGGCGCACGACGGCTCGCCGAATACCTCGGACTGACGGTGGATGCGGTCCCGCTTTCGATGCTGGAGGCGCATCAGGATGCCGACTATGCGGTAGTCCCGTTTCCGATTGCCAGATCGGTGCAGAAGGAACTGCCGCGCGCCGATATCGTCGGGGTTCGCACGCAGCTTCCGGCCGCCGCCATCGAGGTGGCGGCCCGACTCTTCGATCACGAAACGTTGCTGCTCGTGGTCCGGTATGCCGATGCCATTCCAGCCCTGAGTCGACGCCTGCGGAACGATGCGGGGTTTTCGGGCCAGATCATCGCTGTGGTCATGGAAGAGGGCGACCCTCGCCTTGGTAGCCTCGTCAGGCAGGCCGATGCAGTCATGTACACGCCGGAGACAGCCCGTCGGATGCGGGTACACCTGACCGCTGCACCGTCTCACCAGGAAGTGGAGCTATTGATCGCTCCCTCGGAGCTCGACCGAGTCCGCGCCGTTCTCCCCAACTGACGGGGGCTCGTCTCCCGGGCCGTCCTGCACCGACTCGCTCCCCTCTTCGGGTGCTTCTGTCGGGGTGCCCGCTTCCACGGCCGCGCCTTCGGAGTCAGCCTCCGCGGCCGGGGACTCGCCAGGGTACTTCACGCGGGCATGAAACTGTCCGACCAGCAGGTTCAGGAACGTCTCCTTGATCTTGGTGATGTCCCTAAACGTGAGATCGGTGTCATCAAGCTGGTGATCATCAATCCGGGCATCGACCAGCGCGTTGATCAGCGTCTTGAGCTTCTTGTGCGTGGGGTTGTCCACCGTGCGGCTGGCCGCCTCGACCGAATCAGCCAGCATGAGTATGGCTGTTTCCTTGGAATCCGGCCGGGGCCCGGGATACCGGAAGTCCGACTCCATCACCTTCGGTCCGTCGCCATCGCTCTCGTCCTTGGCCCGGCGATAGAAATACTCGATCCGGGTGGTCCCGTGATGCATCGGAATGAACTTCGTCACCGCTGCCGGGAGCCCACTCGCCTCACCCAGTGCGAGGCCTTCCTTGACGTGGGAAGCGATGATCAGCGCACTCATCCGGGGCTTCAACTGATCGTGGGGGTTGATCCCACCCCGCTGGTTCTCCACGAAGTACTCCGGCTTCTCCATCTTGCCGATGTCGTGGTAAAGAGCTCCGACACGCGTCAACAGCGAATTCGCACCGATGGCTGCCGAGGCAGCCTCGGCAAGGTTGGCCACCTGCAGGCTGTGGTTGAATGTTCCCGGTGCCTTGAGCGAGACTTCCTTCAGGAGCCGGCTATTCGTATCCGACAGTTCGAGTAGGGTCACATCGGTGGTTACGCCGAAGATCCGTTCAAACACCCACAGGAAGCCGTACGAAAGCAGCACCAGCACTGCGTTGACCGCCACGAACAGCAACTGGTCCAGGAACCGCTCCAGGGAAGTACTCTCGAGCAGGAAGGCAGACAGCAGAATGATGCCGTACCCAAGAAACACTACCCCGGCCGAGATGAAGAACTGCGCCCGGTTTCGGATGTCCCGCACACTGAATACGGCCAGCGTGCCGGCAAACAGCGTGCTCATGAAGTAGACCAGGTCCATCCCCAGGAGGACCGATCCGATGAGCGCCAGCACCACCAGACCGAAAATGGCCACGCGTGAATCAAAGATCACGGTCATCAGGACGCTGGCAATGGCGACCGGGACCATGTACATGTCAATGGCCGGTATCCGCAGGGCCGCCCCGAACATCACGATTATGAGGGCAAAGAGGATGGCCAGGAGCAGAATCAGCCGGTTGTCCTCGAAGATCTGTCGCCTGAGGACAAACAGATACAGGAAGAACCAGACGAAAATGGCAAGCGTGAGCATCAGCTGGCCGGAAACCGTCTGCCAGATCAGGCGGGCTCCGCGGCGCTCGTTGAGGGCTTTGTCCAGTGACGCAATCTTCCGCTGGATTAGCGGAGTAATGACCTCGCCGCGACGAACGATCACCTCGTTGAGTCGGACCCGATTCTCCGTCGGTGACAGGGATTCCTCCCGGATTCGCCATTCCGCCTGCGTGGCCAGCGGATCGTAGATAAGGTTCGGTTGGATGACCCGGCCGAGTAAGGCCAGTCCGATACGAACGGTGTCTACGCGCCCGGGGAACCTGCTCAGCAAGACTTCCCGTCCCTCGCGAAGGGCCTCGTTCTTGTCCCTGACCAGTTCCGTGGGCCGCATGTCCAGGAGCGAGCCCATGCGGACGCGAACTTCGATCTCCGGTGCCCGGATGCTGTCCTTTGGGACATCGATGATGCCGGCTTCCAGGACAGGGACTGCAAATGCTGTTGCTTCCAGCATCAGCAGCAAGTCCAGTCGCGGACCGGATCGCGGATCTCTCGACGTGGTGGATACACCGGGAACGCGTTCGTTGTAGGACGCGGACAGGAGGCGCCACTGCTGTGCGGAGAGGGGCAAGCCGGAAGCGGCCTTCAGGCGTTCGTAGGCTATCGAGTCCGATGCTGCCTCTTCCAGCAGTCCCCTGGACCGGTTGGCCTCCTGCCTGGCCCTTGCTGAGAGCGTCTCGTCAAGGATGGCCAGGAGGGAATCAGCTCTGGCATCAGCCGCTGCGCGGTAGTCCGGCACCTCGTGAAACACCGGCGGTGTCGTGGTGCGAATCTCGGCAACTTCGGCGGCGCGAACCTCCGGCGCCTTCTCAATGGCAAAGACGAATGGCGCGGAGAGGTTGTCCTGTCGCCAGACTTCGCCTTCCTGGACGGTCTGACGGACCAACCCGGTTCTCATGAACGCGCCGAGCGTCAAGAGCACCAGCCCAAGAGCAATTGCAGCCTTCACCAGACGAGCATTTCGTCGGGCCCGCTGTTCTTCCGCGCCTACACCCTCGAGCCGGATCACCGGCCCTCGGGCCCGGCGAGGTTTCTTTGAGTCGCGCTTCAACCAGGACATCCGCTCACCTATGCCGAAGGGCGCTCAAGGATCCTATGGCCAGCGTGAGCAGGGCTCCCACGGCCGTGTACCAGGGCCAGGCCATCGATACCAGCCCCCGCTCGGCCACCGTAGCGGCGTCCGGCCGGAAGACAAAGACCCACCCATCCGGACTGTGCCACAGCCCAAAGATGACAAAGGTCATGATGACCACGGACGCCAACAGGGCAAATCCTGCGTCGAAGGCCCGGGTCTTGCGATTCAGCATCCCGAGCAGGAATGCGCCCAACAGCCCTCCATAGGTGAAGGACGCAATGGCGAGGCCCAGTTCCACGACCGGATTCTGCTGGTCCTTGAAGAGATTCGCAAACCCGACGAAGACCAGTCCCCAAAAGAGCGTGGCCAACCGGGAAGTACGCAGGTCTTCGGCATCCGTCCGGGGTTTGGGCGTGCCCTTTCGACCCCGAAAGTAGCCGAGGATATCGAAGACCGTGGACGACGCCAGTGCGTTCAGTGATGACGAAAGCGTGGACATGGCTGCGGCGATGATACCGGCCAAGAGCAGCCCCGATACGCCGGGGGGCATTCCTTCAATGATGAACTTCGGGAAGACCTCGTCGCCTCGCGAAAGGCCGAGTTCGGATACCGGGACGCCACCGTAGTAGGCCCAGAGCAGCAGGCCCACGGCCAGAAACGCGGCAAACTGGGCCATCACCATGAAACCACTGCCAATCAGAGCCTTGCGCGAATCGCCGAGGCTCCGGCAAGCCAGCAGGCGCTGGACAATCAGGTGATCCGTGCCGTGGGAGGCCATGGAGAAAATGGCTCCACCGATGACGGCCGTCGGCAGCACGTAGGGCGTGGTCAGCCACGAAATCAACCCCGACCCACCATCCAGCCACACCAGTTTGCCAGCCTGACCGGCATCGGCCAGCCAGCCGCTGGGCACCTGCCCCAGCAGAAGCAGAATGGCGCCAATGGCGCCGCCCAGGTAGAGGCTCATCTGGACCACATCGACCCAGACCACAGCGCGCAGGCCGCCGATCAGGGTGTAGAGGGTGGTGATGACGGCGATGACCAGAATGATGATCGGGTATCCAACATCAAGCCCGGCCGACAGCAGCATCACACGGACCGGAATGGCCGTGGCAAACAGCCGCACGCCATCCGCCAGAAGACGGGTAACCAGGAACGTGGCCGAGGCCATGGACCGGACTCCGGGTCCGTAGCGGACCCCGAGGAATTCGTAGGCGGTCTCCATCGACCCGGAGAGGTACCGCGGCAGAAAGAGCCAGGCCACCAGACCACGGCCCAATACGTAGCCCAGAGTCAGTTGGAAGAACGTCAGCGCCCCGCCGTAGGCCACCGCCGGAATCCCAATCACCGTGAGTGTGCTGGTCTCGGTAGCTACCACCGAAAAGCACACCGCCCACCATGGCAGGTCCCGCCCACCAAGGAAATAGTCAGCGGCACTCCCCTGCCGACCGCTCATGCGAATACCCAGGACGGCGACGCCGACCAGGTACGCGCCGAGCACGAGGTAGTCCAGGGAAGTCAGCATCGGCTTGGGCGTTTATCGGGGTCGACGGAAAGTATGCGGCCGTTCCATCAAAGGAACAACTCCTCGAAGGCGGCCTGGTCCAACACCGTGATTCCGAGCGTCTTTGCCTTCTCGAGCTTCGACCCCGGATTGGCGCCCACCACGAGGTAGTCCGTCTTGGCACTCACCGACCCCGTGACCTTGCCCCCGTGGGACTTGATCCGGTTCTGGGCATCCGTTCGGGAAAGGCCTTCAAGGGTTCCAGTAACCACAAACGTCTTGCCGGCCAGTGG
>JABDJZ010000329.1 GCA_013003255.1 Rhodothermales bacterium | reverse complement strand
GAGCGCTTGACCCGGCGCACTTCCTCGGCCTGCTGTTCAATGCTCATGCTCTTGTGGAGCACGCCCACGCCTCCTTCCCGGGCCAAGGCGATGGCAAGGTTCGATTCCGTAACCGTGTCCATGGCCGCCGACACCAGCGGGATGTTCAGCTCGATGTTGCGCGTGAGTCGACTGCGCGTCGAGACGTCACGCGGCATGACCGAGGAGCGGTCAGGAACGAGGAGGACGTCATCGTAGGTGAGTCCTTCTCCGCGGATCTTGTTGGACATGGTCGAGGTGGCCTGCTCCAGGAGATCTAGGGGCTGCATGGCTATCGTTTCATTTTGACGGCGCGGTATAGACGCGCCTCTTCCTTGTCGGTCAGCCTGCGCCACTTTCCACGACGCACCCCACTGGAAGTGAGACCTGCGTACCGAACGCGCTCAAGCTGCTTCACATCGTGTCCCAGGTGCTCAAACATGCGGCGGACAATCCGGTTGCGTCCGGAGTGCATGGACACGCCCACCTCCCGCCGCTCTCCGGGGTCCAGAAACGCCGCACGATCTGCATTGGCGGGGCCGTCATCCAGTTCAAGGCCTGCGGTGAGCTTGGCAATTTCCGCGTCTGTGACCTCGCGTGCGGTACGGACCCGGTACAGCTTCTCCACCTCGTATGAGGGGTGCATCAGCCGGTGCGCCAGATCGCCGTCCGAGGTTAACAGGAGAATCCCCGTGGTCTCCCGGTCCAGGCGTCCCACCGGAAACAGGGCCCCTTTGGCCGTGTCGGAAAGGTCGACGAGGTCCAGAACGGTCTTGCGTCCTTTCTCGTCACTCTTGGTCGTGATGACGCCGGAAGGCTTGTTCAGCAGGATGTACTCCCCCGCCACCGGCGTGATTTCCGTTCCGTTGACCCTGACCCGGTTCTGCTCCTCAACCTGGGTGGCGAACTCGGTCACCACCTTGCCATCCACCTCCACCAGGCCCTGCTTGATGAGGTCATCGGCCTCCCGGCGTGAGCAGACACCGGACCGGGCGATGAACCGGTTCAAGCGCATGGGGAAGGTCGCGGGTCCCCTCTTGGGTGATGGCGCGGCCTCCTTGACCCGCTTGCCATCCTTCCATTTGGGTACCGTCTTGCGACGCGGCTGGTTGCTCTTGCCGCGCTTGCGGGCCTTTGGGTTGGGGCGCTTCATTCGGTGGACTCCACCTGCTCGGTGGAAGAGGTGCCTTCCGGCTCCACTGCCGCCTTCATTTCCGACAGCCCGCTCTTCATCAGCAGCAAGGCGCGTTCCTTGTGGAAGGCCGGGTCATCCAGGATGCTCTCGATCTCGCGAAGGTTTGGGAGATCCCCGATGTCATTGAGACCGAACAGTTCCAGGAAGCGGGGTGTGGTCCCGTACAACAGCGGGCGCCCGACGGATTCGGAGCGACCCATCACGTCCACGAGGCCCATCTCAGCCAGTCTCCGAATGGCGTAGTCACAGTCCACACCCCGAACAAACTCAACCTCGGGCTTGGTGGTGGGCTGCCGGTACGCCAGTATGGCGAGCGTTTCGAGCAGTGATCGACTGAGCCGACGCTGACGCTGCTCCTGGAAGAGCTCCTTGATGTAGGGCGCGACCTCCGGGATGGTGGCCATGCGAAAGCCGCCGCTCCAGGCCTCTATCCTCAGGGGACGGTCCTGCTCGGCGTATCGCTCGTTCAGCGTGTCGACGGCGTGGATCACTTCCTGCTCGGCGGGGCGGTCCTGCCCGGTGACCTCGCCGTAAATCTCGGCGATGCGGATGCCGCTGACCGGATGCTCGGCGGCAAAGACAAGCGCTTCGACCACCTGCTCAAGCCGGTTGCTCCCCGTCGCGCCGAAGCCCGAAAAGCCGTCTTGGTCTTCCATTATTCGGTAGGGGCTCCCCCGCCAGTTGGGTTGGTCGAAGCTGAAAGGTAGAAATCCAGCGCAGAGCGCTCCACGAATATGGCGACAAGCCCGTTTCGGGCCATTTCAAGCACTGCCAGGAAGGTGGCAATAATGAATCCGCGGGGTCTTCCGGTGACGAGACCCACAAAGGACTTCCGTTCGCCGTCTGCCAGGTGCTCTTCCAGATACTCCTGCTGACCCTCCAGAGACCAGGACTCCGCCTCTACCTCGTGGCTCGGCTCCACCACCTCAGCCTCAGTCAGGACGCGCCTGAGGGCCTTAACCAGGTCAAAGATGCTCGCGTCGGCAATCGTATCGCCTGAATCCTGGAGTTCGGCTACGATCTCGAGATCCTGTCCGCGGGTAAACTGCTCCTGCCTGCGGTCGTGCGCCTCTGACAGGATATCGGATGCTTCCTTGAACCGGATGTACTCCAGGAGCCGCTCGACGAGCTCCTGTCGGGGGTCGATGGGTTCACCCTCCTCATCCAGTTCCTGGCTTGGCAGGAGCATCCGCGTCTTGATGTTGATCAGGAGCGCGGCCATGTAGAGGAAATCCCCGACGCCGTCCAGATCAACCTGCTCCAGCAGCCGGACGTACTCCAGAAACTCGTCTGCTATCCCGGCTATCGGGATGTCATAGATGTCCAGTTCATCCCGTCGGATGAAGAAGAGGAGCAGGTCCAGTGGACCCTCAAATTGCTGGAGTCTTACCTCATACATCCGTGCCGACAGCCTCGGACCGGTTCCGGAACCACTCGAATGTAGCCCGGAGTCCATTCTGGACGTTGACCGAAGGCTCCCATCCGAGTTCGCTCTTGGTGAGGCCATAAGCCAGCACGGAGCGCCGCTGTTCCCCGGGTTTTCCGGGGCCGTGAACCGGCTGAACCTCAGGATCTGCCAGGTCCTGCAGCGTCCGCCACAGGGTGTTCACGTCAGTCTCCACGGAGGTACCGACATTGAAGACACCGGAGCCATCGTATGCCACGGCGGCCATGTTGGCGGCTACCACATCCCGGACGAAGACATAGTCGCGGGTCTGCAGGCCATCCCCGTTGATCACGGTGGATTCGCCGGCGAGCATTCGCTCGGCAAAGATGGCCACCACGCCCGCTTCACCGTGTGGATTCTGACGCGGACCGTAGACATTGCCGTACCGGAGTGCCACGTAGTCGATGCCGTACTGCTCCCGGTAGAAAAACAGATACTTCTCCGAGGATAGCTTGGCTATCCCGTACGGAGACAGGGGCTTGAGCGGGTGCGCCTCATCCTGTGGTGCATACTCGGGCTCCCCGTAAATGGCCCCGCCGGTCGAGGCGAAAACCACCTTCTTCAGCCCGGCCCGCCGTCCGGCCTCCATGAGGTTGATCAGTCCCCCGACATTAACGTCGGCGTCATAGCGCGGGTCGGTGACACTCTTGCGGACATCCATCTGGGCCGCGTGATGCACCAACAAGTCAAACTTCTCCTCAGCGAAGAGCGATGCCACGTCCTCGGAGCGAACGTCCATTACGTGGAGCTTGGCCGCATCGGGGACATTCTCGCGAACGCCCGAAGAAAGATCATCCAGGATGTGCACTTCTCGCCCCTGCCCCACGAGAGCATCGGCGATGTGAGATCCAATAAACCCGGCTCCGCCGGTAACCAAAACCTTAGTCATGTACGTTGTGTCAGCGGCCCTCTGGCCTGGGGGTCAGGCCGCCTTCGGCAGCAGCGTGACCGTGGAATAGTCTTCCGGTCTGAAAAGCAGCTGTGCAAGGTCGAGTACCTCTTCACGGGTGACGGACTCGACCTGCTGCAGGATGTCGTCCAGGCTGACGTACTGCCCGTAGTACAGTTCCTGTCGTCCGAGGCGCATCATGCGTGAGCCCATGCTCTCCAGGCCAAGCATGATCGAGCCCTTCACCTGGCTCTTTGCCTGTTTCAGCATGCGGTCACTGACTGCAGTCTGCGCCAGCTTGTCCAGTTCCCTGAAGATGAGCTTCTGGGCACGGTCAACCTTACCGGCATCCGTGCCCATGTAGACCCCGAACTCCCCGGTATCGGAATAGAGGTTGTTAAAGGAGTAGATCTGATAGCAGTAGCCGTACTTCTCCCGGATGTTCTGATTCAGGCGAGAAGACATGCCGCCACCGACGATAGTGTTGAGCACGGACATGGGAATCCGCCGATCATCAAACACGTCAAGTGCCTGCCGCCCCAGTACCAGATGGGCCTGCTGAATGCCCCTGTTTTCCCGGAGGTGCCGCGCATCGGAGGCGTGAACGGGAGCCCGCTTTGCCGTCGGCGTCGTTTCTCGCACCGTTGCGAACGCCCTCTCCACGAGGGACACCACCTTGGCATGCCGGACATTGCCCGCAACCGAAACAACCAGGCGATTCGGGGTATAGCGGCGGCCCACGTAGGACAGCAGTTGGGGGCGCGTGAAAGCGCGCACCGTCTCCTCGAAGCCGATCACAGGGCGCCCCATGGGATGATTGGGGTAGAGTGCGGACTCGAAGCGATCAAAGATCAGCTCCTCGGGAGCGTCCTCATACATCCGCATCTCCTCGACCACCACGTCCTTTTCCTTGCCCAGCTCCCGCTCGGGGAAGCTCGGACTGAGGACAAGGTCACACACGGTGTCGACCGCGCGCGCCAGATACTCGTCCAGTGCGCGTGCGTAATAGCAGGTGTATTCCTTGGCAGTGAATGCGTTGAGGTAACCGCCGACCGCCTCCATGCGCTGGGCGATCTGGTGCATGCGGCGCTTTTCAGTGCCCTTGAACACCATGTGCTCAATGAAGTGACTGATGCCACTCTCTTCCGCGGTCTCGTCCCGGCTGCCTGTATCAATCCAGACGCCGACCGAGACGGACCTCACCGAGGGAATGCTCTCGGTGACGACGCGGACGCCGTTGTCCAGGACGGTCTTGTCAAACTCTGGGAAGGCGGATTGGGTCAATGAATCGATGGGAATGGGGTCGAGTTCTGTACGGTAATTACCACGTGCGGGTCGGCGCAATCAAACGGGTTGGAAGTCGCAGAATCGCTGGACTTCCGGCGCCGCAAGCAGCACCAAATGCGGAAACGCCGCCCGCCACCCTGAGGTGACGGACGGCGCTCCGTTCAGCTCAAACAGGAAGACTAGTCGTCATCCCGGCGGTTGTCGCTGTCGCCACCACCGTCACGACCACGGTCGCTGTCGCCGTCACGGCCACGGCCACTGTCGCCATCACGGCCACCGTCGCGTCCGCGACCACCGTCACGGCCACGGCCGCCATCGCGTCCGCGACCACCGTCACGGCCACCACGACCACGTCCACCGTCGCGTCCGCCACGGCCTCGGCCGCCATCGCGACCACCACGGCCACGACCACCACCACCGGAGCGCTCACGCGGCCGCTCTTCCCAGCCTTCCGGCTTCTCGATCAGCGGCTTGCGGGAGAACCGAAGCTTGCCGTCAGGGCGAACCTCGATGAGTGACACTTTGACCTTGTCGCCAACCTGCATGTAGTCCTCGACCCGCTC
>JABDJZ010000300.1 GCA_013003255.1 Rhodothermales bacterium | reverse complement strand
GAGTTCATGCACATCTCGGACCCGCAGGAAAAGCGGTGGCTGATTGAGCGCATCGAGCCCGTACGCGGTGTCGAGCCCATTTCCGAGGCCGCCAAGAAGCGGATGCTCGAGAAGCTGAACGCTGCCGAGGCGTTCGAGAACTTCCTGCACACCAAGTACATCGGGCACAAGCGGTTCTCGCTTGAAGGATCGGAGACCGTCATCCCGATGGTGGACATGATCCTGTCCGACGCCGCCGAGCAGGAAGTGGACGAAGTGGTGATCGGGATGGCCCACCGCGGACGCCTCAACGTCCTGGCCAACATCCTGAACAAGCCCTACGAGGTCATCTTCTCCGAGTTTGAGGGCAGCCTGGATCCTTCAACCACACAGGGCTCCGGAGACGTCAAGTACCACCTGGGCTCACGGGCCGTGCATACCGCGGAGTCCGGCGCCACCGTCAAGGTGAGTCTGGCATCCAACCCCAGCCACCTGGAAGCAGTCAACCCGGTGGTTGAAGGGATGGCTCGCGCCAAGCAGGAGGCCATCCGGGACAGCAGGCCCGAGTCTGCTCGAAGAGACTACCACGACTCGGTGGTGCCGCTGCTCATTCACGGAGACGCGGCCTTTGCCGGTCAGGGTGTGGTGGGTGAAACCCTCCACCTCAGCCAGTTGCCCGGCTACCAGACCGGGGGGACGGTCCACATCGTGATCAACAACCAGATCGGGTTTACCACGGGACCGGAGGCGGCACGTAGCTCCACCTACGCGAGTGACATTGCCCGCATGATCCAGGCGCCGATCTTCCACGTGAACGGGGATGACCCCGAGGCCTGCGTCCGCGTGGCCCGGCTCGCACTCGATTTCCGGCAGGTCTTCAACAAGGATGTCGTGATCGACCTCCTCAGCTACCGGGTGCGCGGGCACAACGAGGGAGACGAGCCCACGTACACCCAGCCGCTCCTCTACCAGAAGATCGAGGCCAAGCGATCGGTTCGGAAGCTGTACACCGAACTGCTGCTTCGTCGCGGTGACATGAAACCGGCCGAGGCCGAGAAGCTGCTGGATGACTTCCGGGCCAAGCTCCAGGAAGCCTTCGCCCGCACCAAAGAGGTGTCTGAGGAGAAGCAGCCGCGGATGCCCGACAACCCACTTAGCCCGCCGGAGAAGGCAGAGATCACCCGGGTCGATACCGCATCCTCGCAGGAGCACATTGACCAGGTCATCGCGTCCCTGATGAGCTTCCCGGACGGATTCAGGGTGCACAAGAAGCTGCTCCGCCAATTCCAGCGTCGTGAGAAGCTCTACCACGAGGAGCGCAAGGTGGACTGGGGCTTTGCCGAAGCGCTCGCCTTCGGGACGCTTCTGGCAGAGGGCACCCAGGTCCGGCTCAGCGGACAGGATTCCCGTCGAGGCACGTTCAGCCACCGCCACGGCGTGGTCTATGACCAGGACACGGCCGAAGAGTACATCCCGCTGAACCACGTTACGGATGACCAGGGGCGCCTGTACATCTACGACAGCCTCCTGTCTGAATACGCCGTCACCGGGTTCGAGTACGGATACTCCGTGGCCGCGCCCGGCGCGCTGGTGTTGTGGGAAGCCCAGTTCGGCGACTTTGCGAACGGGGCCCAGATCATCTTTGATCAGTTCCTTTCAGCCGCCGACGAGAAGTGGGGACAGGAAAGTTCGCTGGTCCTGCTGCTACCGCATGGATACGAGGGCCAGGGGCCCGAACACTCTTCGGCCAGACTCGAGCGGTTTCTCCAGCTGTGTGCCGAGGGAAACATGCGGGTCTGCAATCTGACGACCCCAGCCAACCTGTTCCATGCCCTGCGGCGCCAGATCCACTCCGATCTCAAGCGCCCGCTTGTCATCATGTCCCCGAAGAGCCTCTTGCGACATCCGCTGGCTGTCTCGGACCCCGACGCGTTCACTCAGGGGGCTTTCGAGCCGGTCATCCCGGCCGGGAACGAGAACCCGGACGCCGTCGAGCGCATCGTGCTCTGCTCCGGAAAGGTCTACTACGACCTGGTCCAGAAGCTCAGCGATGATGAGGAGGCATCCCGGCGCCTGGCCGTGATTCGGGTCGAGCAGTTGTACCCGCTGGACACCGGCACGCTACGCGCTGAATTTGAGCGCTATCCGGACAGCGCAGACGTGGTATGGATGCAGGAAGAGCCCGCCAACATGGGTTCCTGGCAGTTCATCCGGCATCGTCTGGAAGACCTGTTGGACGAATTGCGATCTACGCCGACCCGCGTTCAGTACGCCGGCCGTCCGGCATCGGCGAGTCCTGCAACCGGAAGCGCACAGGTGCACCAACACGAGCAGGCGGCCATTCTGGACGCGGCCATTGGAATGGTCCGGGCGTAGCGGCCGGCGCCAGATCCAACGCCATGGTCCGGGCGTAGCGGCCGGCGCCAGACCCAACGCCGTGGCCCGGGCGCAGCGTGGCCCGGCGCCAGATCCAACGCCATTGCATGAGAAAAGGGACCCCTCCTTCTGGAGAGGTCCCTTTCTCTAGTCTTTCACTTCGCCGGTGCGCCAAGCGCACCGCGGCGAACTCCGCCTAGTAGTAGCGGTTGCGCTTGCGAGCGTTGCGAAGTGCCTTCTCCTTTGCAAGGCGGCGCTCCTCAGATGGCTTCACGTAAGCCATGTTGCCGCGGTAGATCCGAAGCACGCGGCTACGGTTGACGGCACGCTTGAAGCGGCGAAGGGCACGGTCGATCGACTCGTTGTCGCGAACTTTGATTCCTACGGACACAGGTTCTGAATCGGTAAAGCGATTGGTACAGCAAGCCAATGTACTGAGATCGCGATCTTTTGTCATTCGGTCGTGCTTCAGGAACTGGTGCTGTAGGCCAGGATGACGGCCGCGGCAACGTTCCGGACTCGCTCCGAGCGGAGGTCCATGGCTACCACCGAAAGCCGCTCCATGGTGATGTCTTCGCCGATTGCACTGAGTGCGGCGAGGGCAAGAAGACGCTCTTCAACGTTCTCGCTGGCCTCGAAGCGACCCATGATTTCGTACGCTGCCTCGTCGAAGTTGACGAATTCGTCATAGTTCTCGGCAAAGAAGACAATGTGCTGCATGGCCTCCTGGCGCACCTGATCCACATCTGAAGCCACCGATTCGGTCAGCTGATTGCTGAGCGTTGTCCACCAGGCCTGATCCATGTCCTGATAGGACTGGGCCGAGACGGCAGTCGAAGCGAAAATGGCTAGCGCGAAGGCAAGACCGCTGGCGCGGCGAATGATATTTGAAAGCTGCATGATGACCCTCCCCAGGGATGCAGTGAGTGAGTATTGTGTTGGTGTCTCGCTACGGGAGCCCCCCTGAGCGGTTACGATGTTGGGATGAGCGGACCGCATCACCGGACGAGTGGTTCACGGGGAAGGACAGACCGCGGCCCGGCCTGTCACGCAACCGGCCGTCTACACCTTGAAATACCTGCAACCGTGCTGAACAAGCTCCTGATCGCGACCACGAACCCGGGCAAGCTGGAGGAATTCCGACAACTGCTCGAAGGCCTGGTGCCGACCATCATTTCTTCTGCGGACGTCGATGCCCCGGAGGTGGTTGAGGATGCCCCCACGCTTGAAGGCAATGCGCTGAAGAAGGCACGCGCCCTGTTCGAACATTCCGGCCTTCCTGCACTCGCGGATGACACCGGGTTGGAGGTGCGGACACTTGACGGGAGGCCCGGCGTCCATTCAGCGCGGTACGCAGGCCCTGACTGCATTGCAGCGGACAACGTGGCCAAGCTGCTGAACGAATTGCGGAATCGGGAAGATCGGAGTGCCCGCTTTCGCACGGCCATCGTGTATTTCGACGGTGCACAGCCCCGTGTCTACGAGGGGATCTGCACTGGACGGATCATTGAGCGCCCCCGCGGGGCCGGAGGCTTCGGATATGACCCCGTCTTCCTTCCGGATGGAGAGACGGAGACGTTCGCCGAACTTTCGGCCGATCGCAAGAATGCCATCAGTCACCGGGGCCGCGCGATGCAGGCCTTCCTGAACGACCTCAAATCATGGTAGCGTTGATCCAACGGGTACGTGAGGCCAGCGTGACCATAGATGGCGACGTGGTCGGCGCCATCGGGCCGGGACTGCTGATCCTCCTGGGCGTCCATCGAACCGACACCGAGTCCGAGAGGCAGTGGCTGGCCCGGAAGTGTGCGAACCTGCGCATCTTCCCGGATGATGCCGGACTGATGAACCGATCCGTCCTGGACATGGGCGGCGAAGTGCTGGTGGTCTCCCAGTTCACCCTCTACGGCAATACAGCCAAGGGAAACCGGCCGTCCTTCGTGGACTCGGCCCGACCCGAGCACGCCGAACCCATGTATGAGGCCTTCTGCGAAGACCTCGGCGCGCTGCTCGGGAAGCCGGTGGCCACCGGAAGGTTCGGGGCGATGATGGATGTGAGGCTGCTCAATGACGGCCCGGTCACGCTCTGGGTGGAACGCCGGGCCGAGACGTAACGGCGTGAAACGAATGCGCCGGGCCCCGGTTGTCATGACAAACCCACCCGATGCCGATGCGCTTCCTCCCCTCACTCTTTTTGCTCGCCCTGCTGGGCTGTGCGACCGACCAGTCCGAAGCTCCGGAAACCGTTCTTTTTGAGAACGGAATCATCCACACCATGGATGAGGCCACGCCGCAGGCCGATGCTATCCTGGTCACAGACGGCCGTGTGGCGGCTGTAGGAAGCGGGCCGGACCTGCTAGCTCAGGCCCCGGATGCCGAGCGTCGGGATCTGGGGGGTCAGGTTGTGATTCCCGGGCTGATCGATGCGCATGCGCACGTTCGCAATCTGGCTACGATGCGCCTGGC
>JABDJZ010000297.1 GCA_013003255.1 Rhodothermales bacterium | reverse complement strand
GGACCGGATACCTGAACCCCTGAATTCAGGGCCGCGGCGATGGCCACAGCCGACGAGGGTTCGATGAGGTAGCGATGTTCAGCGAGCGTCCACCGGACCCCAGCGCGAATCTCAGGTTCAGACACCTCGACCACTTGGTTCACCCTGGTCCGCAGCGCATCGAATCCGGTCGCGCCGATCCCGCCTTCGAGGCCTCCTGCAAGGGTCTCCGCCGCGGCCAGTCGCGTGACAGCCTCGCCGCGGGCCAGGCTGAGGGCGAGGGCGGGCGATGCCGCGGCCTGCGCAGCTACGAGCCGAATTGGGCCGTCCGCCGACAGAGCCATCCCGCCGGACAATCCACCGCCGCCCACCGGTACCACGACCGTTTCCAGGTCGGGCTGCTGCCTTCGCATTTCGCGCATCAGCGTGCCGCCGTTTCCGGCCAGGATTTGGATGTCATCGTAGGCGCTGATGAACGGGATCCCGTCGCGGTCGACCTCGGCCAAGGCCCAGGTCTCGGTCTCATCGAATCCCTGGAACGGCGATCGGATGACCTCGGCGCCCAACTCTTCCAGCAAGGACGCCTTCTTCTGGTCCACCCCGCCCGGGACATAGATCCGGGCCGGCATTCCGAAGTGACGGGCGGCATGGGCAAGGCCCAAGCCGTGATTTCCGGCAGAGCAGGTGGCCACCCTTGAGGCACCTTCCTCCCGAGCCTCACTCAGGGCAAACAGGGCGCCTCGCACCTTGAACGAACCAGTCTCCTGTAGGCTTTCGAACTTGATCGACACCGGCGTTCCCAGCTGGCGGGACAACGCGGGACTCTCCTCCATGGGCGTCTCTCGAACCAGCGGTCCAACGACGGCCTCGGCGCGATCGATCAGTTCCTCGAAGTCAACGGGGGCAGGCATCCTCGCTCAACGCAGCCCGACTTCAGGAGGTTCAGGCGCGCACCCTTGGGGTGACGGCGCGTTCCACGGCCTGCTGTAGATGTTCCGATCGGACAGGCTTGCCCAGGTAATCATCGGCGCCGGCATCGCGACATACGGACTGGTGGAGTTCGGTCGCTGTGAGTGCAACGATCCACGGTTGCTTGGCAGTGTCCACCTCTTTTCGGATACGACGCGTAGCCTCAAGGCCGTCCATGACAGGCATCTGGATGTCCATGAACACCAGGTCGAATGCCCCTTTCTTGACCTTCTTGAGGGCCTTCTTTCCGTTTTCCGCGGTCTCCACGTGATGGCCGAGGTTCTCCAGCAGGCGGCGCACGACGCGGCGAATGATGAGATTGTCCTCCACCAGCAGGAGGCGACGGCCCGAACGAGGCGGTTCAACCGGGGGACGCGGGGGCGCGGCCTCTGGAGAGGCAGCCTGCCCGGGCACTTTCAGCTGGTGAGCCGAGGCCAGCACCTGATCCGCGCCCGATCGGATGCGCTCAACCAATTCCTTCTGCTCTGCATCCAGCGAACTGGACGCCAACAGGCCCACAACGCCCTTGAGCGCGTTGACGGCGGAGCAAATCTCGTCGCCGAGTCGCTCTCTGGAGAGGTCGTGATGTCCGTTGCCGGTGGGCATGGGTCGGAAATGGGGCCTTGAAAGCCAAGTATCGGCAGGATTCACCAGGGATTAATGCTGGCACCCTATCCATGTGACCGCGTACACTTTGCTCTCCCCCCGCCTGAACGCACGGCCCCAAGGGCTGGAATCTCGCCATGGAAATCGAACTGGAGGAATCCCCCCGGCCCGTACTCGACCCCGATCTTCTGACATCGCTCCGTCGAGGGGCTTCTGTGCTGCGGCAAGATTCGATGGCGAAGAGGCTCGCTCGGATCAAGGCGCTGCGCAAGGCGGTCTCCGATCACCAGACGGCGTTGCATGAGGCATTCCAGAAGGATCTCGGCCGCAACGCCGAGGCGGTTGATCTCTCCGAGGTGCTGCCGCTCGCGCTCGAGATCAATCACACACTGAGCAATGCGCATGCGTGGGCGCGGCAAGAGCGGGTGGGTGGACCACTGCCGTTTCTAGGCACTCGCTCCGAGGTCGTGATCGAACCCAAGGGCGTGGCGCTCATCATCGCGTCCTGGAATTATCCGCTGCTGCTCACACTGGGGCCCCTGGTCAGTGCGCTGGCGGCCGGATGCGCGGCCGTCATCAAGCCGTCCGAGTTCGCCCCGAACGTAGCC
>JABDJZ010000292.1 GCA_013003255.1 Rhodothermales bacterium | reverse complement strand
GGTCCGAGATGTGCATGAACTCGATGCCCACCTTTCGGGTGTAGGTCTGGCGCAGAATGTCCAGAATGTCCCGGAGCGGGAGGATGTCGGAGCCGCCAAGACCGCCGGTCACGAACCTCCGGTCCAGATCCCAGATGGTGAGTCCGTATTCCTTGGGATCCAGTTCCGGGTGATACTCCCAGTCGTACCCGAGGGGATTGACGTCCGCCTGGAGGTGAGCGCGCACCCGGAATGCACGGATGAGCTGCAGGACGCGCGCCTGCTTGCGCACCATGTCCATCTCGTCACGCTGACTGCCAACCTGGGGCGTGGAGTCCGTAGCCAGAACGTAGGGCTGGTACGGAATGCCGAGGCTCTTGAAGATCTCCTCGTAGAAGCCGTGGTGCCCGGTCAGCAACTGCTCAACGTGCTTCAGGAACGCGCCGCTCTCGGCACCCTGAATGACCCGGTGGTCATACGTCGAGGTGATGGTCATCACCTGGCTGATCCCGGTCTGTGCAATGACCTCAGGCGGGAAGGCGTGGTATTCCGTGGGGTACCCGATGGAGCCGACACCGACAATGAGGCCCTGGGTGGCCATCAGGCGGGGGACCGAGAGAATGGTCCCGATCATGCCCGGATTGGTCAGCGTGGCCGTCGTAGTGTCAAAGTCCGAGAGTTCCAGGGCGCTGTCCCGCGTCCGCCGGACCAGGTCATTGTAGTGCCCCAAAAACTCGCTGAAGGAGAGCGAATCCGCGCTCTTGATGTTGGGCACCATCAACGTCCGCTTGCCGCGCTTCTCGATGTCGATGGCCAACCCGAGGTTTACGGACTCGTGCAGGACGTGCTCCGGCGTCCCGTTGGTCTTCCTGAACGAGGTGTTCATGTTCGGGTACTTGCTCATGCCCCGAACAATGGCGAACGCAATGATGTGCGTGTAGGAGACCTTGCTACCACCCACGTCCCGCTGGTGGGCGTTGATGAGCGCGCGGTTCTCGGCGAGCAATTTGACCGGAACGGAGCGGACCGAGGTGGCCGTGGGCACCTGGAGGCTGGCCTCCATGTTCTCCACGATCTTCGCCGCCGCGCCGCGAATGGCCTTGGTCTTGACAAGGTCCTCAGCTTGCGCGGGAGCGCCATCTCCGGAGGCGGGAGCCTTGGCTACGGCCGGCTTGGGCGCGACCTCAGCCGGAGCAGTTGCCACCGCCGGTTCGTGGGGCACGAACTCGGCGCCGGGGTTGTAGTCGGCGAAGAAGTCCTGCCAGCTCTCACTGACGCTGGAAGGGTCCTCCAGGTACTGCCGGTACAGGTCTTCGATGTATCCAGTATTGAAGCCGAGATTGCTCACAGGGAGAAAAGCGTTGAGTGCGAATGGGTGGCGGTCCCTAAGAGGAAGGAGACTCCTCCTTCCAGTGGGGCTGATAAACGATGCGCTATGGGGTTTGATTCATTAGAGCCAGCCCTGGCTGCGGTACCAGTGGACGGCATCAACAAACCCCTCCCTGATGGGTGTTCGGGAAGAATATCCAAAGTCCCGACTCGCGGAATCCGAGCTGCACATGATGCAGGCATCCCGTATTTCGATGGCCTTCTCGCGGTTCAGCGGCGGGTACTGTCCGAAGAGGCCACCGACCCGCTCAACCAGTGTCCCAACCGGGACGATCAGGCCGGATGGAATCCGGACGGTGAACACGCGACGGTCAAGGGCGGAAGCGGCCGCGTCTCGGACCTCTTCCCACGCGTGGGCAGGGTCGGCTCCGATGAAATAGGTCTTTCCGACGGTATCCGGAGATTCCGCGGCGTCTATCATGCCGCGCACGAGATCCGAGACGTGAACAAGCGTCAGAGCGGGACCGGCCGAGCCACCTACCACCGGGAAGAGGCCCTTGGCGGCCCCCTGGAAGACCGTGAAAATGTCGGTGTCCCGCGGGCCATAGACCGCGGGTGGGCGCACCACGGTCAGCGGCAGCCGTCCAAACCAGGGCTCCAGCGCAGTTTCCATTTCGGCCTTGCTTCGGCCATACAGCGAAACCGGCTTGAGCGGGGTGGCCTCGGTGGCTACAGGATCCGCTGCCTCTCCCACGGCGGCCAGACTGCTGACAACCTGCACTCTCGGCGGCGACGCCAGGCGGGCGGCAGCCTCCAGAAGCCTCAGGGTCCCGGCAACGTTGGCTTCCTGGAATTCGGACCAGGACTGTGCGCGGGTCCGACCGGCCACATGAAAGACCAGGCCGCAGCCCTCCATGGCGCGGGCCAGGGTTGCTATATCAGACAGGTCTCCCGAAACGGGGACATGCGGAATGGTCTTCAGCCAACCCGGTCGCTGACGGACCAGGCAGCGAACCTCCCCGTAGCCGCGGGCGGTCAGCGCCTCAACCAGATGACTTCCCACGAAGCCGCTGCCGCCCGTTACGAACACGGGCGGCTTGTTCGCGCGGTCAGTCTGTCGCTGTGAGTCGGACGACATTCTCCACGTGATGGGTATGCGGAAACAGGTCCACGGGCTGCGCCCACTCCACCCGGTAGGCATCGCCGAGCATCGCCATGTCCCGGGCCTGAGTGCGCGGGTTACAGCTCACGTAAACCAGGCGTTCCGGCTTCAGGGCCGCGATCTGCGCCACCACTTTCGGATGGATCCCGGCTCGGGGCGGGTCCACGATCATCACGTCCGGCTTGCCATGCTTCTGGACAAACTCGGGCGTGAGCAGCTTGAGCATGTCGCCGGATTCAAACGTGACGTTTTCCACCCCGTTCATCCGCGCATTCTCGCGTGCGTTGACCACGGCGTCCTCGATAAGCTCTACGCCCACAACGTGCTTGACGTAGGGCGCCACGTACAGACTGATGGTACCGGCTCCGCAGTACAGGTCATACAGATGGTCATCCGGCTTGAGGTCGCCGGCGTCCCGAGCTACCTGGTACAGAGTTTCAGCCTGCTTCGTGTTGGTCTGGAAGAAGGCGTTCGGCGCAATCTGGAAGGTCAGGTCTCCGATCTTGTCGGTCAGGTAGCCGGGCCCGTAGATGGTGTGGATTGCCTCGCCAAAGGCCGTCTGCGCTACACCGGAATTGACCCCGTTGACCAGCGTCGTGATCTCCGGGAACTGCTTCTGGTAGAAGGCGGCCAGTTCCTCCATCCGGTTTGCCACGTGGCTGCGCGTGACCACATTCACCAGGAGGTCGGACGTGTTACCGGCCTGGCGGATTACCAGGTGGCGAAGGAATCCCGCGTGACGCCGAATGTGCCAGGGCTTCCAGTCACGCTCCTTGGCAAACTCCCGCGTGGCGTTGACGATGCGTGCGCTGAGGTCCGACTGCAGATGACACTCCTCGAGGTCCAGCACCTTGTTGAAGTAGCCCGGGGCGTGCAGTCCAAGAGCGAACTGGAGATTGAACCTCTCGTCCGACGCGATTTCCTCCGAAGTCAGCCACCGCTCCGCACTGAAGGAGAACTCCATCTTGTTGCGGTAGCCGTAGATATCCGCTGCTGCGATGGTCTCCCGGACGGGAAGGTCTGCGAAGCCACCCTCGTGCTGCATGGCCTCCTGAACGCTCTGCGTCTTGGCGTCCAACTGGGACTGGTATTGGACGTGCTGCCACTTGCAGCCTCCGCAGGTGCCGAAGTACCGGCAACGGGGTTCGGTCCGGAGCGGGCTGGCCTCGATGATCTCGTCAATCCGGGCCTCGCCGTACGACTTCCGCTTCCGAATCAGCGTAGCCTTGACCCGGTCTCCGGGAACGGCTCCTGGAACGAAAATCACGTACCCGTCCTGCCTGGCAAGGGACTTGCCCTTGTCGGCGAACTTCTCAATGGAGAGCTCGAGCTCGGCTCCTTTCTTCATGCGCAAAACGGCTCACGTGAGCCGAGCCAAAGGGTGAAGGTCTACCAGCCGGGCGGGGGATCCGCGTGCTGGGCCGCCTCGGCCGTGGCGGTACCGAGTACTTCAGCGGCCGCGTATGGGCCGTCGCGTTCCGCGAGAATGCGACGTGTGCCCACCAGTCGCTGGGCGAAGTGGCGGGCCAGGAGCGTGGCAACGGCGGCCCCGGTTTTCGGGTGGCGTCGCTGGAGCGTTCGGAACTCCGGGCTGAACAGTCCCAGAACCTCGGTTGGAACCACGGCCTGCGCACTCTCCGTGCGCTTGATGATTCCGCCTCCGAGCAAGCAGGTGGCGCCCAGCATGTCGCTGGGGCCGATCTCGCGTACTTCCTGAGCCTGCCCGTTCTCGTCTTCAACCAGCAACCGGACGGTGCCGGACTGAATCACATACAGTCCGATGCCGGGGTCCCCTTCGTAATACAGGAACTCATCCTTCTTGTAGGACCGGGAGTGAAAAGCCTCGGCCAGTTGGACGAGCATCCCGCGTGGGAGAGGATTGAACAGAGGCAGTTCTGCCAGCAGGTCCGCCAGTTGCCTCAGCCGCTCATCTTCCTGCTGTCGGAAGATGCTCTTGGCGATGGTTCTGGCTCGTTGCGATATGGTGCTGACAAGGCTCACGGTCAGAATGTATGGCCGATTCCGAACTGGGGCACAAGTTCAGACAGCCCATAGGGCATGAATTCCCCACTTTTCAGGGGGTCGTGGACCTTGAAGGCCAGGTCCAGACGGACAATCAGGTAGTCCCAGCCGAGCCGAATGCCGAGTCCGGAGCCCACGCCAAGCTGCCTGTAGAAGCGGTCCAGGCGGAAGCGACCCAGTTCAGGCCCCGGGTTTCGAGGTCCGGACCAAACGTTTCCCACGTCAATGAATGCGGCCAGGCTCCAGTCCGCTTCAAACAGTCCGCGGATCAGAATCTGGCGATGTTCGACGGAGCCTTCGAGCTTGATCTCGCCGCCCAGGATGTTGGTGCCCCCCACGCCCACAGTGTCGGAGAAGGATGCGCCGCCCGGTCCGAGCTCGCGAAGTCGCCAGGCCCGCACGCTGGACGCGCCGCCACTGTAAAACCTCCGGTCAAAAGGCACCACGTCGGCACCACCCAGCGGCTGCGCCAGACCAA
>JABDJZ010000286.1 GCA_013003255.1 Rhodothermales bacterium | reverse complement strand
ACCGCATGGCGGCCGGACTGTCGCCGTCGAGAGAGCCAAAGTTGCCATGGCCGTCGACCAGCGGAGACCTCAGTGAGAAGTCCTGTGCCATCCGGACCATGGCCTCGTAGATGGCCGAATCGCCGTGAGGATGGTACTTGCCCATCACCTCTCCGACCACGGTGGCGCTCTTACGGTATCGCCCGTCCGGATACAGGTTCAGATTCGTGTACATGGCGTACAGAATCCTCCTGTGTACCGGCTTCAGCCCGTCCCGGATGTCCGGGAGCGCGCGGCTGGTAATAACGGATAATGCGTAGTTGAGGTACCGCTGACTGGTGGTTTCGTGCAGCGGGACTACATCGACAATGGGCATGCGCGTGGCACAATAACGGATTATGGCCCTCTTCGAAGCAATCTACGCAAGAGGGGTGACAACTATGGGTCGCCGGGTTCAGGCGGCGCGATTTCGCGCGAGCGTGAAATAATCGCCGGCTGGGTCGGGATGAAGTTGAAGCAACTCAGCCCGTGTCAACAGGACCAGTGTGTGACTGGCCCGCTTGGACGGAATGTCCGCAAGTCGTGCGAACTGAGCTACCGTGATGCGCTGATATTCGTCCAGGTAGCGCATGAGCAGAAGCTCCTTGTCGCCGAACTCGAACTTGACGTTTGAGTCGGTCCCGGTCCGCATGAGGCGGCGGGCCTCCCGACTGGCCTCAATGCTCATGTCGCGGACCCGGACATAGGCGGTGCGCCGCATCGGTTCATCAGGCTCGATGACGTAGTGCGGCTTCCCCTCACTCTCCGGAACCTTGATTACCACCACCTCGCGGCGCTTGGCAATCTCTACCCGCTCCAACGTGTAATGGACGCGTGGATAACAATGGCTCTCGAGAGCCTCCGAGAGCGCATAGATCTCCTCGTGGGCATCCCTTAGACCCACCACGTTTCCGGCATCGTTAACCCCGATAAGCACATGTCCCCCGTTGGAGTTGGCGAACGCCACGACCTCCTTTGCCAGACGCCGAGCGTCCGGGACCCGGCGCTTGAACTCGATGAACTGCCCCTCTCCGATATCGGCAAGGCGCTGCACATCTCCCAGTGAGAGGGTGCGCTCCAGCTTGGCGTAATCCATGCCGCTCTACCCGTCTAGCAGACTGTGCTCCTGCTTGGCGGAGCGGGTCATCAGGTCATGCACCGCGGCACGAGGCGGAAGACCCCGAAAGAGAATGGCGTAAATGGCCTCGGCAATCGGCATCTCCACCGAGTATCGCTGGGCGAGTTCGTGAACCGATACGGCCGTCTTCACGCCCTCGGCAACCATTTTCATCTCGGCCTGGATCTCGTCCAGCGATCGGCCCCGTCCGATTTGCTCGCCGACGTATCGATTTCGGGAATGCCGACTCATGCAGGTGACCACGAGATCACCGATGCCCGCCAGGCCTGAAAACGTCTGCTCCCGGGCACCCATGGCCGCCCCGAGTCGCTTGATTTCAGCCAGACCGCGGGTAATGAGCGCCGCCTTGGCGTTGTCTCCATACCCAACCCCGTCGCAGATCCCCGTGGCGATAGCCAGCACATTCTTGACCGATCCCGCGATCTCCACACCCAGCAGGTCACAGTTCACGTAGACCCGCAGACGGACCGACATGAAGAGATCCTGTACGTGGGTGGCCAGGTCCAGATCGGGTATAGAGACCACCACCGCGGTGGGTACCGCGGAGGCCACTTCCTCCGCGTGGCTCGGACCGTACAGTACGCCCACCCTGTTGGCTGGAACGACCGGGAGTGCATCGCGGAGAACGCCGCTCGTGGTCAACAGCGTATCGTTCTCGATGCCCTTG
Source organism: Rhodothermales bacterium (assembly GCA_013003255.1). Taxonomy (GTDB): domain Bacteria; phylum Bacteroidota; class Rhodothermia; order Rhodothermales; family UBA10348; genus JABDJZ01. The sequence continues at coordinate 4,205 of JABDJZ010000286.1, read as the reverse complement.
GCCACGGATACAAGGATATGCTCGGGCGTGACGTGAGACGCCACACGACCTGCCACCACGCGGACAGCCTGAGAGGGTGTCGCAAACAGCCACACGCCCCGGCCCTCGATGGCCTCCTCCAGGTTGTCCGTGACAAAGACGCTGTCGGGAATGATGGCATTAGGCAGATACGTTGGGTTCTGCCGCTCCGTCCGCATCACCTCCGCAGACTCAGAACTTCTGGCCCAGAGAGAAACGTCCTGACCGCCCGCGGCCAGACTGATCGCGAGGGCAGTCCCCCACGATCCGGCGCCAATAACCGCGATCTTGTTGATGTCAGTTGCCATCTCGCAATGGGATGGTTCAGAGTTGACCCTTGTTCCGCATTCCCTTGGCGGGCCGGAAGCTGTTGATGCGGGATTCGGTCCCCGCCTTGAGCCGCTGAATGTTGCCGCGATGGCCGTAGAAAATGGCCGTGGCCATGATCAGGCTCAGGAAAAGCAGACTGGCATCCAGTTTGTCGACGCCGAAGACATATTTGCGGAGTGCAATTGTGGTCGGGAAAGCTGCCGTGGCTGCCAGGCTGGCCAGAGAGACATACCGCGAGGCAAACAGGACCAGCGCAAAGACGCCAAGCGCGATGGCCATCGAAACCGGCGTCAGCGCAAAGAGCACCCCGGCTGATGTATTCACGCCCTTGCCCCCGCGGAATCCGGCCCAGATCGGGTACATGTGGCCAATGATGGCGGCGATTCCGGCCACCAGAGCCACGACAGTAGAAGCTTCCCAGAATCCAAGGCCCTCTGGCAACGGGTCGATGCGGATCCGGGCAATCCAGCCGGCGGCCAGGAGGCCTTTTCCCACGTCGATGATCGTGGCCAGCACGCCCGCCTTCCAGCCGAGCACCCGAAAAGTGTTCGTGGCTCCGGCATTCCCGCTGCCATGCTCCCGCAGGTCAATGCCGTAAAACAGCTTCCCAACGGAAACACTCCCGGGGACTGAACCCACGAGGTAACTGAGAACAATGATGACAAGAACCGAGAGCATACCGAATCAATGAGGTGACACGGGCCCGACGCCGGGCTCTAAATACGAAAGCGCACGGTCAGATTTCTCAGGCGGAGATCACTCGCCCGATTTCGACAGGCTCCTCTCCCAGGCCCTTCCAAATGCTGCGAACACGCTCAACGGCGGCAGCAGGAATGACGCCGATGAGTCCGATTCCCAGGTTGAAGGCACTCCGCATATCGTCCTCGGGCACCTGCCCCAGACGCTGAATCAGTCGGAACAGGCCGGGACGCTCCCAGGCGCTATAGTCCACCTCGAACGTCAGCCCTTCCGGCATGACCCGCTTGGTGTTGCCTGGAATTCCTCCGCCGGTCACGTGAACGAAGGCGTGGGCAAGGTCAGGCTCGATCACGGCCTGGATCGCAGTCAGGTAGGAGCGGTGGACGGCCAACAGGCTCTCTCCCACCGACTGCCCACCCAGTTCCTCCGGACGGTCATCAATGTCGTGATGAGCAAAGAGAACCTTCCGCGCCAGCGAGTAACCGTTTGTATGGGCACCTGTTGACGGCAGACCGAGCAGTACGTCCCCTTCGCGGACCCGGCTGCCGTTCAGAATGCGGTCCTTCTCGACGGCGCCGACAATCGTTCCGGCAAGGTCATACTCGCCCGACTGGTAGAGGTCAGGCATCTCGGCGGTCTCACCGCCTATCAGCGCACATCCGTTCTCCTTGCACGCAATGGCGAAGCCCGCGATCACGTCTTCCGCAACGCCGGTATCCAGATGACCCGTCGAGAAGTAGTCCAGAAAGTAGAGAGGACGGGCTCCACAGACGGCAATGTCATTGACGCAGTGATTGACCAGGTCCTGGCCAACGGTATCGTGGATTCCGCTTCGGAAGGCCACCTTCAGTTTGGTCCCGACACCATCCACCGAGGAGACGAGCACCGGCTTCTTCCACTCCGAAAGGTCCAGCTCGAAAAAGCCGCCAAAGGACCCGATATCGGCCAGGACGCCTGGCGTGAAGGTCTGCCGGACCAGGGGCTTGATCCGCCGGACCATTTCCTCCCCGGCTTCAATGTCGACGCCGGCGTCTTTGTACGTGATGCTCATCGGGTGATTGAAGTGACGCTTGGGCGTCGTTGCGTGACGGTCGAAGGGGGCTTTCAAAGGTACGACGAACCCGGGAGCCCTCAGCGACGCCGGAAGGCCGCCTTGCCAAATGCTCTGAATCCCGACACGCATCTTGGCTACCCGGGAGAGTGACGGCTTGCTGGTCCACACGTCAAAGTCTACCCGCTCGAGCAGGAAGACGTATTCCAGCGCCGTCAACCAGATCCGCTTGGCATGTCGCCGGTCTCCGAACCCCATCTCGAGAATCAACGGGATGGCCCCGGCCAGGAAATCGCGAGCCCGAATGCTCTGCTTCCAGGCCAGCCGGCTGTATCCCCTGGGGCACGCATGGCCAGCCAGATCGTGGTGTGTCACACCGGCCGAGTCCATCTCACTTCGACAGAACAGCGAGCGTCCTTCGCGTGCCCACTCAGGCGCCAGGTAGAGCCCCTGAATCATCACCAATCCGTGTGCAAAATCGGCTGCTGCCCTCCGCTGCCAGGACCCGCAGTAGCCTTTCGCCCGCGAAAGGGCTTCTGCATGGCCTCCGACGAGCCCGTGCAGGAACGGCCTGACCTCAGCACCGGAATCGGGACCCTCGCCATCACGAAAGGCTGCGGCATGCTGCAGCCGGACCAAAAGGGTGTCCTGATCCAACCCCAAGGACTCACCCACACGCTTGACGGATTCCCAGGCCCGCGCAATCTCGCGGTCCACTGGGCGCTCCCCCGATCGAATCCGGTCCGGGTCTTCGTCGGTGACGGCGTCCGAGTCCGTGGCATCGAACCATGCCCAAAGGGCCTCCGCCTTGGACCGCTCGCCTTGCGGGTAGTATTCCGGACCGAAGGGTCTCACTGGGTCGACGAATTTGGCGAGTCCCGACCCGCATCCCACTCCGAGGCCCAGGGAAACGGGCGCTTGGCCAGGAATGCGGCCACACCGGCGCGACAATCCTCGGTACCACGCGCCTCAGCGTTGAGGCGGATGGCGTCTTCGAGCCGCCCAGCGTGCTTGGTCGCGTGCCTGCTCCGGAGCAACCGCTTTGTGGCGGCCACAGCGCTGGAGGCGGTCTCACGTCCAAGCGAGGTCACCAAAGCCTCGAGCGTTTCGTCCAGGCCACCGGATGGCGCCAGGTGGGTCACCAGACCCAGACGATGCGCCTCTTCGGCATTGAAAACGGCGCCTGTCAGAAAGGGGCCACGCACGGTGGATTCGGGAAACCGCTCGAGGAGGTAAACAGAGATGATGGCAGGCACGAATCCGATTCGAACCTCCGTAAAACCGAACTTTGATCGGGGCTCGGTCACCACGAAATCGCATACCGCCGCCAGGCCACAGCCGCCAGCGATGGCGTGTCCGTTCACCCGAGCCACCACGGGCGTATCGGCCTGGTACACGGCCTCGAAGAGTCCGGCCAGCGTCCGGCTATCCTCCAGGTTGTCTTCGAAGCTGGCAGTGGCAAGTCGTTGCAGTGCAGCCAGATCGGCACCGGCGGAGAACGTGTTGCCGGTGCCCGTAAGGACGATGACCTTCGTACCGGACTCGCCATCCGCCGCCTGGATTGCAGCCGTCAATGCGCGGGCGACCTCCGCATTCAGGGCGTTCCGCTTTTCGGGTCGGTCAAGGCGTAGCGTGCATACGCCGGGCTGAGTCTCGTTGTCTACCTGGATCATGCGCGTTCAAGCAGGTGGTTGCAGCCCCGCAGTTCTGCGCCGCTCAGCCTTCCCAGGACCTCGAAGCCGTCCCTTCTACGCACGGCCCGGTCCTGGGTAAGCAGGAAACTGCAGGAGTGGACATTGGCAAGATCGGTGATGGCGAGGGCGCCCGCCTCGCCATCCGGCATTTCCCGGTCGGGTCGCTCCGGGTCAACCACCCGGGCTTCAACCCACGGTGGGGTGACGAAAAGGCCGCCGCTCGGGGCGTAGCACTGCGAGAGCATTTCGCACATCCCATACTCGCTCCAGAGTTGGCGTCTCTCGAGCCCATAGCCTTGAAGAAGCCGCTCGTGCAGCACGTCCCGTGGGACGGCTCGCCGGTACGTCTTCATCCCACCTGTCTCGATCACCAGTGCGTCCGAGGGCAGCGGGATGGGTGCGCGCTCCAGGAG
>JABDJZ010000283.1 GCA_013003255.1 Rhodothermales bacterium | reverse complement strand
GTACCGGTCTCCGTGGCATCGACCTCGGACGGGCAGTACCTGATCATTGACGCCGAGGCGCAGCCTGAAGGCCTCTACACGCTCTTCCTGAAGGTCACGGACCGCAAGTCGGGCCGGGAGGTCACGCGACAGCGGGATCTGTTCCTGGAATCGTCGGCCGCCGCGCAGTAGCGGTCTGATTTAGCCTCGGGCTGCGCGGCCGCCTGTGGGCCCAGTCCGGGGTTGGCCGCAGCTCAGCCGTCGGTCTGCAGGTCGCGTCCGGCCTCACCGACGCGGCCGTCCATCCCGGCTACCAACTCCTTGAGTTCGGCCTTGTAGGCCGTCAGTCGGTCTGCCAATTCGGGATCGGCCGTGGCCAGGATCTGGGCGGCGAGCAATCCGGCGTTCTTGGCCCCGCCAATAGCGACGGTGGCAACAGGGACCCCGCCGGGCATCTGCACGATGGACAGGAGGGAATCCATGCCCTTGAGGTTTCGGGTGGGCACGGGCACTCCGATCACCGGGAGGATGGTCGAGGCGGCGATCATGCCGGGAAGGTGGGCCGCGCCACCCGCACCCGCAATGATGACCTTGATTCCACGGCCGGCGGCGTTCTCCGCGTAGGACTGCATGGCCGATGGCGTCCGGTGTGCACTGAGCACCCGGGTTTCAAATGGAACGCCCAGTCCGGCCAGGGCCTCGCCGGCCGCGGTCATCACCGGCCAGTCCGACTCGCTGCCCATTGCAAGGCCCACCAGTGGGGATGAGGTGCTCATAGAATGATGGAGGAAGCGGCCTTCTCGGCCCGGGTTCGTACGTCAACCGGATCGTCTCCGGTAACGGTGACGTGGCCCATCTTACGCCTTGGCCGGCTCTCCTTCTTTCCGTACAGGTGAATCCCGACACCCGGTATGGTCAGCGATTCAGGTATGGTGGTCGAGGAGACCGGGGCGGCGCGCGTGCCGAGTATGTTCACCATTACCGCCACAGGCGCCCGCAGCCCGGGATCGCCCAGCGGCCATCCGAGCACGGCCCGGGCATGATTCTCAAACTGTGAGGTATGGCTGCCCTCGATGCTGTAGTGGCCAGTATTGTGGGGGCGGGGGGCCAGCTCGTTCAGCAGGATGTCTCCATCCTGGGTTTCGAACAACTCTACGCCCAGAACACCAACGGACTCGACGGTCTCAGCCGCGGCCCGGGCCACCTCGACGGCACGATCGCGCGTGGTATCCGAGATCTCTGCCGGGACTACCACGGCATGGCATCGGTGATCGCGCTGCTCGGTATGGGCGGGCGGGTAGCAGACCATCTGGCCGTCATCCGTTCGCACGACCAGAACCGACAGCTCCTGTCTGAAAGGGACGAACGCCTCGACCAGCAGGCCGTCATCGCCGGCCAGATCGGGCCATGCAGCGTCAATGTCATCGAGCGTGCGGGCGGTGGCGTTTCCGTAGCCGTCATAGGAGCCCTGGTAGCGCTTGAGGACTACGGGCAGGCCCATCCGGGTAGCCGCGGCACGCGCGGACTCCACGTCCGAACACCGTTCAAAGGCAGCTGCCGGCAAGCCGGCGGCCTCAAGAGCCGACTTCTGAACGCCCTTGTGACGGATCAACGAGAGCGTGTGGGGGGTGGGAAAGAGGCGAACGCCTTCCGGAAGGACCGGCTGGAGTTTTTCGGCGGGTGCCCACTCGCTCTCCACGGTGATGGCGGTACACCCTTCCGCGAAGCGGCGGAGTACATCGGGATCATTCCAATCGCCGACCAGGGCTTCGCCCAGCCCCTCCACAGGACCGGCAGGTGAAGGGGAGAGGGTGCGGATTCCGACTCCCATGCGAATGGCAGCGAGAGCCGTCATGCGTCCCAGTTGGCCGCCACCGAGAATGCCCAGAACAGGGAATGGCTTGTCGTTCATCAACCGGACTTAAGAAGCGCGTCGAGTTCAAGTTCATCAGCGACCCGGACCTGGCGTGCCTTGGATCCTTCGAACGGACCGACAATTCCGGCATCCTCCAGCTGGTCCACGATGCGGGCTGCCCGGGAGTAGCCGACCGAGAGCTTCCGCTGGAGGAGGGACACGGAGCCCTGCTGACTCCGGACAATGATCCGGGCGGCCTCCTCGAACAGGTCATCGCGCTCAGTCTGCGTGCCGCCGGTGGAGATGTCGAACGCCTCCTCCAGTGACGGGAGCACGTATGGTCCGGGACCACGTTGCTCGCCAATGAACTGCGTGACTCGATCGATTTCCTCAAGCGATACGAAGGGTCCCTGGAGGCGGATGATCTTGCTCCCGTGCATGTAGAGCAGGTCGCCATTGCCGACGAGGCCTTCGGCTCCATTCTGGTCGAGAATGGTCCGCGAGTCGATCTTCGAGGCTACCTGGTAGGCGATTCGGGCCGGGAAGTTGGCCTTGATGAGCCCCGTGATCACGTCGACCGAGGGCCGCTGCGTGGCGAGAATCAGGTGGATGCCCACGGCCCGGGCCATTTGCGCCAGGCGCGCAATCGG
>JABDJZ010000273.1 GCA_013003255.1 Rhodothermales bacterium | reverse complement strand
CCCCCTGTTGTCTGGGTCATGACGCGTCAATACACCAAGGGCTACCTCGCTGGCATCAGCGAATTGGATCAGCGGATTCCTCGCATCGAAGATGATCTCGCCGAGACTGTTGAGCGGGCGCGCGAAGGACTTGAGGGGTTGAGCACCTAGACCACACCGCCGAGTCAGCCGCCTCCTCGCCCGGCCGTGTAGCAGAATTGTATACAGTTTGGTGTTCCATGTAGCGGAATTGTATACCGTCTTAGGAGCCCCCAAGGCTCCCAAAAACAAAAACAGCCCCTCACGCATTTCTACGTAAGAGGCTGAAGCACAACGAGTTGTGTGGAAACTCGATGCTGGAGGCGACGGGCGGACTCGAACCGCCGTACAGGGTTTTGCAGACCCTTGCCTAGCCACTCGGCCACGTCGCCATTTTCTGCACGCCCGGCAGGACTCGAACCTGCAACCTGCGGATTAGCGTACCACTTCGGCTTTCGCCGCCACCGCAAGGTGTTCGTGGTCTGGACTATAACACCGCCGTCTCAGGCGTGGCACGTTTAGTCTCTACGGAACCTCCCTATGGTCATGGGCGAAGTTGATTCGCTTTCGTTGACCATTTTTTGGTGCTCTTACCCTCAGGGTTACAGATCTGTCGGAATCGCTGATCCAGCTGAGCCTTCAGAACGCCTAGGTCGCCAAGGGTCTTGGTGTGATGAGCACGCATCACCCGGCGACAGGAAGTTTCCACGGTATTGCCATACTCCCCAGAGGGAAGTGAAGGTTTCACCGTAACGGTGCCATTCACTCTACGCGTTCTCGTTTCCGCGTAGAGGCTCCTGGGTTGAAGTCCGCTGCTCTATCCAGTTGAGCTACGGGCGCAGGATGGAAAAGAACGAGTCGGGGTGGTGAGATTCGAACTCACGGCCTCCTGCTCCCAAAGCAGGCGCGCTAACCGGGCTGCGCCACACCCCGAAAATCACCGCGCGTGGCGGCAAGCCCGGGAATTCTCCTTAGCCCTTGGCGGCTTTGAGTTCTTCCTTGACGTCGTTGACGTCTACCATCTTGCTGCGGAAACGGATGTGTCCGTTGTCCTTGCGCTCGGCCAGGACAATCTTTGCCATGCGCTTGGCCTCGGCCCGCTGGCGGAGCACCTTGTCGCCGAATGACTGTTTCTTTGCCATCGTCTATCTCAGAAAACAGGGCGAGGCCCTGGTGGTTACTTGGTCTCCCGGTGAAGAGTATGCTTCTTCAGCTTAGGATTGTACTTCTTCAGCTCGAGACGGCCCGTCGTGTTGCGACGGTTCTTCATCGTCGAGTACCGGGACGTGCCCGGTGCTTCGGTACAGTCCAGGATGACCTTCAATCGTACGTCTTTTCCCTTGGCCATGTCTTACCTGGTCACACGTTTACTCCGTTCTTCCGCGCATCGGCGAGAACGGCAGAGATTCCCTTTTTGTTGATCGTCCTGATCGTCGTGGCGGACACGCGGAGCGTGACCCAGCGATCCTCTTCGGGTACGTAGAACCGCTTTTTCTGCAGGTTCACTTCGAAGCGACGCTTCGCCTTGTTATGGGCGTGAGACACGTGGTTGCCGGCAACGGGGCCTTTGCCGGTCAGCTGATCTTTGCGTGCCATCCTATTTTCGGTCGGTGGTGGTTCGGGGCGCGTCGATTGGTAACTGACGCGCCTACAGAACCTTGAATGTACGGCAAGGGATCCGCTCTTTAAACCCGTAATCCGCGGTAGAATTGGTGAAGGTGGCGCCCCAGCAAATGCGTGGGGGCGGTCCACTACCGCCTATCCCTCCATGGCAACGGCCCTGGCCGGCTCAATTCTGGACGCGCGCTTGGCCGGGTAGATTGAGGCCAGGACACACAGGGCGATGGCTATCACTGCAATGGCAATCACATCAGGCGCCTCTATCGACACGGGGTACGCATCAATCAGGAAGGAGTCGGATCCCATCATGGGGACTATCTGGTAGCGCTGCTGCAACCAGGACATGCCGAGGCCCAGAACAAGGCCGATCCCGCCACCCGCAAGGCCTATCAGCAGCCCATCGGCCAGGAAAATGCTCCGAATGCCGGCTGCCGGAACTCCCATCGCGCGCAGCACACCGATGTCCCGACGCTTCTCAACCACAATCATGGTCAGTGAACCCACGATGTTGAAGGCTGCGACCACGATGATGAGTGCCAGAACGGCCATCGCGCCCCACTTCTCCAGACGCATGACGGCGTACAGTGACTCCTGCAGATCATACCACGTGAGTACCTCGAAGCGCTCCGGGTCAAGGCGCTCCTGCAGGGCGGCCTGAACCTCGCCGGCCCGCTCGATGTCATCCAGGCGAACATCGATGCCGTGCACGCTCCGTCCCAGCCTGAACATGCGCTGACCCTCGGCCAGATCCACAAACACAAAGCTCTCATCGTACACGGCCTCCAGCTCGTAGAGTCCGCGAACCTCGAATGCCGCGGCCCGCGGAGGACCAAGTACCCGGGTCAAGGTGCGCTCCAGTGCGGGCGCGGACAGCAGCGAGACCCGACTCGCCTCCCTGGTCCCGCCGGCTGGGGTCAGCACAAGGCGCTCGCCCAACCGGCGCCCGAGAACAACGCCGGGCCGACCTTCCTTTCGCCCCAGATCATTCGTTCCAAATCCGGTGGCGGCAACGGCCGTACCCAGTGTTTGGTCTCTTTCCGAGTCAACGCCTCGAACCACCACGACCTTGTTGAATCCCTCGTCGCGGTTGTAGGAAAGCAGCGCCTTCCCTTCGACAAATGCCGAGGCATTCACCACGCCGTCTACCGCCTCGATCTGGGCCAAGAGGCTGTCCCGTGCCTCGATCCCTTCCGCCGTGGCACTGACAACGCGCACGTGAGGGTCCAGCGAGACCAGCATGTCCCGGACGAACGTAAAGAAGCCGTTCATCACCGACAGAACCACGATCAGCGCCGCCACACCGATGGCTACGCCAGCCACGGATATCCCGGTGATCTTGGTGATCAGCGAAAAAGAGCGGCGACCGGTCAGGTACCGTCGCGCGATGAGCAGGCGATAGTCCACCCGGTCAGGCACCCATCAGCATCGGTGCCGGGTCCGTAAACGCGCCATCGGGGACAGACGCCGGGGCTTCAACCACATCCGTCTGCATCACAAAACGGGAGCACTCCTTGGTTTCGGAAAGTCGAACCGGGCCTGCCGGACCCTCAAACTCGGTGTAGTCCTTCCAATTGCACCACTGCTGGCCGCCGGACTGGAGGACATAGTGCCAGCGGTCCGCAAACCCGGTTTCCCTGTTCACCCAGACGTAGTACGCATCGCCGGGAGTCAGGCCCACGTTCTCAAACGTGAGTCGAACCACCTCGTGGGTGGCACTGCTGGAATCCGGAACCATCTCACGATACACGCCCGGGTCCAGCATTTTGGCGGGCATCAGGAGCCAGTAGCTGTCATTGATGAACGCGCTGTATCCGCGCTCCACCAGCTGCGCAGAGTTGGCAGCCTCGACCCCGTCCTTGTAGGCAACGCCCTCCTGGGTCTGCGTGTTGAAAAGGACCACGAATGCTGTGTCCGCGCGCTGGTACTCCACACGGTAGTCGCCTGTCATGCGGTCCCACAGGTGGTGACGGGACGGCTGGTTGACCCCGAACGTGAAATGGAGATAGGGCAGGCTGCGCATCGCCAACTCCCCGCCGGATGCCTCAAGGGAACGCATCGCCAGCGAGTCCGCACGGGTGTCCATCGGGGGAAGCATCGACTCCATGGTGCTGACCTCGGGCGGGGGCGGCGGAGGCTGACAGGCCACGGCGAAGACGAGAAGCACGAGGGGAAGGGACGATTTCACGGGTTCGCTCCGTATTTGCTGGTAGAGGGTTTCAGAACAAAGGGTACGGGCACCGGTTTCGAAAGGCATGGCGCGGATTGTGACATCGATGGCGTGGGGGCTTCTGCTGGCCGTCTTCATGGCCGGCGCGCCTGCGGCCTGGGCTCAGACTATCGAGGAGGAGGACCCGGCCCGCTTCGCCGAAAGCGTGGGTGGCCAGGTGGTGCTCACCAACAGCGGATTCGGCCTGGGAGGCCACATCCGGTTTGCCGTCCGCGGCCTGTCCTTCCTGGCGGAGGCCAGTCTGGGCGCCGGAAAGGACGCTCGGGAGGTGGCCTTCTTCGATCGCTTTGGCCGTCGGGACGTCCTCAACAAGGCCAACTACTTCCTGATGATGCCCCTGCACGTCGGCCTGGAAAAGCGTTTGTTCGCCACACGGATCGAAGATGACTTCCGGCCTTTTGTGGCTGTAACGATGGGGCCGACGCTGGGATGGGAATACCCGTACTTCGATGACGACAACGACAATGGCATCCTGGACCCGGAAGAGCGGACCTACGATGCCATCTCCTCAATCCGGCGGGGCACGCTGAAGCCGGGCGTGGGCGGCATGGTCTCCATCGGTGCCCACTTCGGGAGCGCCCGCGGCATGACTCAGGGCGTCCGACTCGGGTATTCATTCACCCACTTCGCTGAAGGCGTCCAGCTGCTGGAACGAGGCATTCGCGACCCGCAGCACTTCTTCGGCACGCCGCAGATCATCGTGTACTTCGGACGGCTTCGCTGACGGGATGGGCCCGGCCGTCAGGAATCAGACGTTGAAACGGAACAGCATAATGTCGCCGTCCTGAACGGTGTACTCCTTCCCTTCCGACCGCATGGCGCCGGCTGATCGCGCTGCCGACTCTCCGCCCAGTTCGACGAAGTCCGCGTACTTGATGGTCTCGGCCCGAATGAACCCGCGCTCGAAGTCCGTGTGGATGGTCCCGGCCGCAGCAGGCGCCTTGGTCCCCTGCTCAATGGTCCAAGCCCGGGCCTCCTTG
>JABDJZ010000253.1 GCA_013003255.1 Rhodothermales bacterium | reverse complement strand
GGACTGATGCAGCATCGACCGGGGATGTACGCCCAGATGACGCTTGAGCAGGACGCCCGCAGGCACGGCGTGCTGATTCTGGTCCCGGACATCAATCGATCCGGGCTGCGCTTTGAACTCGAGACCGTGGAAGAACGCACGGCGATCCGTAAGCCGCTCAAGTCCGTGAAGGGGCTGCAGGATGCATTGGCTGAAGTGATTGTGCTGGAGCGGGAGTTGTGCCCGTTTGGCTCGCTGGAGGAATTCTTTCACCGCGTCCCCGTGGATGAGAAGCAGCTCAGGGCACTGGTCAAGGCCGGAGCCTTCGATGCCCTTGAGGGGTCCAATCGAACTGCGCTCTACAAGATGCAGGTGCTTATCCAGCAGTTTGAGAAGGGCGGTGCGAAAACGCAGCCATCACTGCTGGACACAACCTCCATCCGGGATGCTGATCTCCCGGCCCTTCCGGGAATCACGCTGCACACGCGTCTGGAATGGGATCTGGCCACCCACTCCGGCCCGCGGGTGCATCCGATGGTGGTCCTCCGGCGTCACCTGGACTACCACGAGGTCAGGCCGATCGAGTTCGTCAAGCAGTTCGGGACTACCGTGCCCTATGATGAACGGCATCCGCCGATCACCACCATCGCAGGACTGGTGATGTTCAGGCAACGGCCCGGGACGGCGAAAGGGACCATGTTTCTGTTCGTTGAGGATGAGTCAGGCTATATCCAGTGCATCTGTCGCCCGGAACTGCGGGAGCGTTTCAAGGAGGAATTGAAGCAAAGCGCGCTCATTGTACGGGGGCGGGTCCAGGTAACGGGGCCGTGGCGGGGGATCATGGTGGATCATGTCTGGACGTTGAAGGGCGTCATTGGTGGGTACCAGGGGCAGCATGGCGGGCCCACCTACGGTCGGGAGAGTCGGGTAACCTCATTTGGCGAGGAGGCCGGACAGCAGAGTCTGGTCAGCTCACGCCATACGGAAGCACTGGAACTGCTCCCAGGACGGCGCCGGGGAGGGGGATAGTACGTGTATCCGCGGATAAGGCGGACGGAACTGGGGACCATTGCCGAATTGATACACGACTGATATATTAGTCGCATACTACACAATCGGCGTCCAACAGCAACCACCGCAAAGCCATGAAACTCAACTGGGAAGGCGTATTTCCGGCCGTGACCACGAAGTTTGACGAGAACCTTCAGATTGACGAGCACTGGACACGGGTCAACACCGAAGCCCAGCTGGATGCAGGAGTCAATGGGATTGTAGTGAGCGGATCCCTGGGAGAAGCCTCTACACTGGACATGGATGAGAAGGCCGCGCTGGTCCGAATGACAGCGGACATGGTCGATGGACGCGTCCCCATTGTTTGCGGTGTCGCCCAGAGAAGCACCAAAGACGCATGCCGGATGGCAGAGATGGCCGCCGAATCCGGCGCCGCAGGCTTGATGCTTCTACCACCAATGCTCTATACCAGCGACCGTCGGGAGACCATGACCTTCCTGAGAACGGTTGCGGGCGCAACGGATCTCCCGATCATGCTCTACAACAACCCGGTTGGGTACAACGTGGATGTGACGCCCGAGATGTTTCAGGAACTGGCGGACGAGCCCAAGTTTGAGGCGGTGAAGGAGTCATCAGATGATGTCCGCAGGATCACCGACATCATCAATCTGGTGGGAGACCGGTACCGACTCTTTACCGGCGTGGACAACATCGCGCTCGAGGCACTGATGCTTGGAGCAGTTGGTTGGATAGCCGGACTGGTAGACGCGTTCCCCAGAGAGACCGTGGCCATATACAGGCTGGCAAAGGCTGGTCGGTACGCGGAAGCCGTCGAAATCTACCGCTGGTTCATGCCGCTGCTGCACCTCGACGTATCGACCAAACTGGTCCAAAACATCAAACTGGCCGAAGCGATGGTTGGCCGGGGCACCGAGACGGTGAGACCGCCACGACTCCCGCTGGCGGGCGAGGAGCGACGTCGCGTAGTCCGGACCATCGAGGCCGCGCTGGAATCACGCCCGGAGGAACTGGTGGCAAAAGGCCTGGCGGCATGATCGGGCAGGCCACAGGCGCCAGCGTGGTCGAGCCAGGCCCCACCCTGGCGGAAACGGCCTATGAAAGGGTGGAACACCTGATCGTGACGCTGGAGCTGGAACCGGGGGCTGTGTTCTCTGAGAACGCCCTCGCAGAGAGTCTGGGCATCGGGCGCACCCCACTTCGGGAGGCCCTTCAGCGACTGGCGGGCGAAGGATTGGTGACCGCAATTCCACGAAGAGGGATGATGGTCACGCCCCTTGACCTTCGATCCATTCTGGCCATCATAGAAACACGAAAGGCCCTGGACCGAATCATCGCGGTAGGCGTGGCCGCCCGAGCAACCGCAGAGCAGCGACAGCGCATTCAGCAAGCCAGCCAGATACTGGAGCGCTCGCACGGATCCGCGGCCGCCTTCATGGAGGCCGACTACCGACTGGACGAAGAGATATGGGCCGCGGCTCCGAACCCATTTGCCGTCAATTCAACCCGCCCACTACACAGTCACTGCCGCCGTTTCTGGTACAGGCACCGCAACGACGAAGACCTCGCCCGATCCGCCGATTTACACGCGGCCGTGGTGGAAGCCATGATCCAGGGCGACCCGGTATCAGCCGGGGAACGGAGTGACAAGCTGATGGATTACCTGACCCTCTTTACCAAGCACATTCTAATCGCCATCTGAACGCCATGGAAACCACGCTGACATTGACAGGCGCAAACCTGATTGCCGGGAAGCCATCCAGCCAGGGACAGGGTAGTGTGCAGGGCGTCGACCCGCGAAACGGTACGCGCCTGGAGCCCACCTACTCGGAGGCCACGGCGGCAGAGGTTCGAGCGGCGGTTGCGCAGGCCAGCCAGGCGTTCAGGGCAAACCGGAACCGGAGTCCGGAAGAGTGGGCCACCCTGCTGGAGACCATCGCTACCGAGATTGAGTCGCTGGGAGACACGCTCGTGGAACGTGTCATGGCCGAGACGGGCCTTCCGGAAGGACGGGTCCGCGGAGAGCGAGGCCGAACGATGGGTCAACTGCGCCTGTTCGCCAGCGTGGTGCGAACGGGAGACTGGGTGGACGCCCGCATTGAAACCGCCCTGCCCGATCGAGCACCCATCCCGCGTCCGGATATTCGAAGTATGTTGCGGCCAACGGGCCCGGTAGCCGTATTCGGGGCCTCCAACTTTCCCCTTGCCTTCTCGGTGGCCGGCGGGGACACCGCTTCTGCGCTGGCCGCAGGCTGTCCGGTGGTCTGCAAGGCCCATCCCGCGCACCCCGGGACATCAGAACTGGTCGCGACGGCCATTAACCGGGCTGTTGAAACAGGTGGTTTCCATCCCGGGACGTTCTCCCTGGTGCACGGGGGAGGCGCGGAGGTCGGCATGGCGCTGGTCCGTGATTCAGGGATCACCGCAGTCGGCTTCACCGGCTCATTGGGAGCCGGGCGAGCCATCTACGATGCCGCCGCCGCAAGACCGATCCCGATCCCGGTCTACGCCGAAATGGGCAGCGTGAACCCGGTATTCGTCCTGCCAAACGCGCTAGCCACACGGGCCGAGGCAATCGGAAAGGGCTTGGTCGGATCGGTAACGCTCGGATCAGGACAGTTCTGTACAAACCCTGGTCTGGTGTTCGCCGTTGATGGACCCGGGCTCAACGAGTTTGCCGCCGCACTGGAAGAAGCCGTGGCCGCCTGTCCCGTCCAGCAGATGCTCCACAAAGGGATCGCGGACGGGTATGACGAGGGAGTCGCAAATGCCTTGGCCACCGAGGGAGTCACTACGCTGGCAGCCGGAGTGACAGCTGGCGGGGATGGGGCATCTTCAGGAGCCGTAGCGGTCCCACGAGTCCTGCAGACGGATGCCGGCGTCTTTCGCAAGCAACCCGGTCTGAATCAGGAGATTTTCGGGCCGGCCACCCTGCTCGTTGTATGTCGGGATGTCGAGGAGATGACCGAGCTGGCAGCCGGATTGGAGGGCAGCCTGACCGGGACCGTCCATTTTGATGCGGGAGACTTGGATGCGGCCAGCTCGCTGTTTGATGCTGTGGAAGGCGTCGTCGGTCGCGTGATCAGCAATGGCTTTCCAACCGGCGTCGAAGTGTGCCACGCCATGCACCACGGAGGACCGTACCCATCGACTACTGCTCCGTCAACCACGTCCGTGGGGACGCGGGCCATCCTACGCTTCGCGCGGCCGGTCTGCTATCAGGATCACCCTTCCGAACTGCTGCCAAGCGCGCTCAGAGACGAGAATCCTCTCGGCATCCTGCGCATGGTGGATGGTAGCCTAACCCGGGACGCACTGTCCTGAGGCAATCCCGATGGCCCGACACACCTTCGACTGCATCGACGCCCACACCTGTGGGAATCCCGTTCGCGTCGTCCGGTCGGGTGGCCCGGAACTGGAAGGTGCGACCATGGAAGCGCGGCGGTTGGACTTCCTCCGCCACTGGGACTGGATTCGAACGGGATTGATGTTCGAACCGCGCGGACACGACATTATGTCCGGCTCCATTCTGTATCCGCCCACACGGAAGGACTGCGACATCGCCATCCTCTTCATTGAGACCAGCGGATGTCTGCCCATGTGTGGACACGGGACTATCGGCACGGTGACGGTGATGATCGAGTACGGACTTGTGACCCCGGCCAAGCCCGGCACAGTTCGGCTTGATACCCCGGCAGGACGGGTCGACGCGCACTACCGCATGGACGGCGACCGGGTGGCGGCCGTACGCCTGGTAAACATCCCGTCCTACGTGGCGGCGCGTGGTCTTCGCGCAGAGTGTCCCGAACTCGGCGAACTGACCGTAGATGTGGCCTACGGTGGCAACTTCTACGCTATCGTCGATCCCCAGGAGAACTATCGGGATCTGGCAGACTACTCCGTTTCAGACCTGCTCCGCTGGAGTCCGGTCCTGCGGGAACGCCTGAACGAGCGCTATGAGTTCGTGCATCCGGAGAAGCCGTCCATTTGTGGGCTCTCCCACATCGAGTGGACGGGGACTCCGAAGGTGGAGGGATCGGTTGCTCGGAATGCGGTGTTCTACGGAGAGAAGGCCATCGACAGATCTCCGTGTGGAACGGGAACGAGTGCACGCATGGCCCAGTGGGCGGCGGACGGGAAACTGAAGCCCGGCGAGCCATTCGTCCACGAAAGCATCATCGGAAGCCAGTTCACCGGGCGGATCGAGTCCGAGACACGCGTTGGCGACCATGATGCCATTGTACCGAGCATTGAGGGGTGGGCGCGGGTGACCGGGCATAACACCATCTTCCTGGATGATGATGATCCGTTTCGGGACGGATTCGTGGTCCGTTGAGCGGTGGCCGAATACTACAGTCCGATTCCCACGACGTAATCGTTGTCGGAGGCGGAGTGATCGGGCTGATGACGGCCTATTACCTTCAGAAGGCCGGGCGACAGGTCACAGTCCTCAACTCCGCCGAGAAAGGGAAGGGCACGTCGGCAGGCAACGCGGGCATGCTGGTGCCCAGCCATGTGGTCCCACTCTCTGCTCCTGGCGTAATCGCGCAGGGACTGCGGTGGATGATGCGGCGAGACTCCCCTTTTCACGTGCGACCTCAGCTAAACGCCGCCTTTCTGCGCTGGCTGTGGGAGTTCCGGCGCCATTGCACGGATTCACACGTCGCCCGCTGCGTCCCGATTCTGAGAGATCTGAGCTTGGCCAGCGTCAGGGAGTTCGATGCGATTGCCGAGGAGCGCGATGACTTCGGGCTGGCCCACACGGGTCTCCTCATGGTGTACCGGACCGATGAGCTTGCCGAGGCCGTGAACCACGAAGCGGCGATTGCCGCCGAAGCCGGACTCATAACCCGGACCCTTGACGCCAGGGCAGTTCAGCACTTGCAGCCGAACCTGCGATCGGACGCCACCGGCGCCGTCTTCTATGAGCAGGATGGCCGGGTGGACCCCAATCTCTTGTTGGAAACAATGGAGCGTCGGGTGGAGGCAGCGGGCGGGCAGATTCACCACGGCGTGCATGTTGAATCGGTGGCGCCGCGTGAAGTACAGATCCATAAGAACCGGCAGGGCACGCTCATCGGCAGCGACGTCGTAGTCTGCGCAGGGGCCTGGACCCCGCAGTTGGTCAAGGGGCTGAGCATTCAGCCGGCACGGGGTTATAGCGTCACGGTCGAGCCACCGGATGAGGCGCCCGAGATCCCGATGATCCTGATGGAGGACCGCGTCACGGTTACCCTGATGCCGGGCAAGCTCCGGTTTGGTGGGACCCTTTCACTTTCCGGCTTCGATACGCGCGTTGACCGGGTAAGGCTCGGGCCCATCCTGGCGGAGGCTTCCCGGTATCGTCCGGATGTCGATGTTGAGCGACTACCGGTCTGGTTCGGGTATCGTCCGGCTTCGGCCGACGGTCTGCCGATGATTGGGAGACTGTCGGACGGGTTGTGGGTGAACAGCGGCCACGGGATGATGGGCGTATCCCTGGCGCCGGCTTCCGGGAAGCTCGCGGCGGCCCTTATTGCCGGGACGGATCCTCCCGTTCCCGCGGGTCCTTTTGACCCGAACCGCTAGCGCCTACGCGTTCATCCGAATCGCTGGCGCCTACACCACGGCCGCGTACATCTCGTCGATCAGGTCCGCGTAGCGTCCCTCGATCATCTTCCTGCGCAATTTCAGGGTGGGCGTCATCAGGCCGTTGTCCACGGAGAATGCTTCGTCCACCAACCGGTAGTCCCGAATCTTCTCCGGTGCCGCGGCGCCTTTGGAGTACGTCCTGAAAATGTTCTTGAGTGCCAGTTCCAGTTGGGCCTCGCCACCGGCAATCTTGAGTGCATCCTCGTTCGGTACCACCAGCGCCGTCAGGAATTCTCGTCCTTCGCCCACCACCATCATTTGGTCGATCAGGGGCTCGGTCTTGAACAGCTCCTCGATGGGTCCGGGATAGATGTTCTTCCCGCCCTTCGACACAATCATGTGCTTGATGCGGTCGGTGATGCGGAGATAGCCGGCCTCAAAACGCCCCACATCGCCGGTGTGATACCAGCCGTGGTCATCGATGGCTTCCTTGGTAGCCTGCTCATTCTGCCAGTAGCCGAGCATGATGTTGGGACCCTTGGCCACGATCTCGCCCGCATCGGAATCCAGCGAAGTGGGATAGTCCTCGCCGGCAATCTGGGCCTTGATCTCGCCCGACTGAAGGTCCATGATGCCAACGGTCACTCCACCCACCACATGTCCGACCGTGCCGTAGCGTGGGGCGTGGTACGGATTGATCGTGAGAACCGGCGAGGTCTCGGTCAGCCCGTAGCCCTCAATGATGTTGACGCCGGCCGCCTGGAAGAACTCGCCCACCGCCGCCGGCAGGGCCGCGCCGCCTGACACGGCAAAGCGGAGGTTGCCTCCCAGCTTCTCGTGGAGCTTGGAGAACACCAGTCTGTCGGCGAGGCCCTTCTTCCAGCGCAGGTACGGATTGGCCCCACCGTTGGCCTGGGCTTTGGCGTACTTCTTCCCCGAGGCCACGGACCAGTTGAAAACCGTCTTCTTGACGGAGGAGCCCTCCTCCACGGACTTGGCGATCACGTTGAACACGCGCTCAAACAGTCGTGGCACAGAAATCATCACCGTGGGCGAGACGGACATCAGGTCTCGGTTGACCGTGTCGATGCTCTGCGCGTACGTGATACGTGCGCCACAGGCCAGTACTGCCAGGTATCCGCCGGTCCGTTCGAACGAGTGACACAGCGGTAGAAATGAGAGATGATGGTCCGACTCGTCAAAGGGTACACGATCCAGGGCGGCTTTGACGTTGGAGCAGAAGTTGTCGTGCGACAGCCGAACACCCTTGGGGTTACCGGTGGTCCCGCTCGTGTAGATCAGCGCGGACACGTCCTCCGGCCGGGTGTTGGCTGTGAACCCCGCAATCTCGTCCTGGTGTTTCTGGAAGGCTTCTGCACCCTTCTCCAGCGCATCCGCCCAGGCCACGACGTAGTCAGGGTGAGCCTTCTTCATGGCGGACATGGTCACCACCGTTTCGAGCTCAGGGCAGTCGTCGAAAATGGCCTGGGCCTTCTTCAACTGAATGCCGGTAGAAACCACGAACACCTTGGCGCCCGAATCCTTTACGATGTAGCCGGCCTGGGAAGCGGGTAGCGACGTGTAGAGTGAGACGTTGATGGCACCCATGAACTGGGTGGCCAGGTCCGTGATGGCCCATTCCGGTCGGTTCTCCGAGAGAATCGCCACACGATCACCGGGTCGGACGCCCGCGTCGTACAGGTAGCCAGCCATCGCCCGGACCATCTGCTGGAGTTCATCCCAGTCAATGTCGGCCCAGCCCTTGGCCTGCCGGTCCCAGTAGCTCAATACAGTTCGGCCTGAGCCGGCGTATCGGCCGAACAGACCATCGAACAGTTCCGGGACGGTAGAAAATGGAACGACTGGCGGCATGGTGTTCTCGGCGGGTGGGAGAGTCAAAAAATGTACGTCTGCCGGGTTTGGGCCGCAATCAGACGGGTCGGGCGGAGATCTCGGTGTCAGCACCCACCGCTTCCGCAACGGTTGCAAACCCATCGCGCTCCAGCAGCCCGGCAAGGTCTTGCTTGATACGCTGGAATACGGCCGGGCCCTCGTACACCATTCCGGTGTACAGCTGCACCAAAGAGGCGCCGGCGCGGATCTTCTCATACGCGTGTGCGCCGCTGGAAACTCCACCGACACCCACAATGGTCATGGTGCCTTCGGTCTTCTCGTACAGGTAGCGGACCAGGGCCGTGGACCGAGACCGGAGGGGTGCTCCCGACAGGCCTCCGGGACCGATGGCGTCGAGCTTCGACTGGGGGACATCCAGAAGGTCCCGACCGGACTCGGTGTTGGAGGCCACCACGCCCGCCACGTTGTGCGCGCGGGAGACGTCCAGCAGCTCATCCACCTCGCTATCAAGCACGAAGCGGTCAGAGACGGGTGGCGACAGCTTGATCAGAATTGGGAGCGGGTTGTCCAGAGCCTGGTTCAGTGGGACGATGCGGGTCAGGAGTTCGTCCAGCGCGTTGGGGTCTTCAAATGTCCTTCCCTCGGCGGTATTGGGGCAGGAGAGGTTGAGCACCACCATGGAAGCGAACGGCGCACACGCAGAGAAACTGGTGGCGAAGTCCTCGATGGCGGCCGCGCCCTCGATGCTGGGGTCGTGCGTTTTGGCGAGGCTGATGGCCACCGGCAACGGATGGGGGGAACCCTTGGCCAGGCGCCGGCCGATGCGAGCCGCCCCCTGATTGTTGAGCCCCATGCGGTTGATGATGGCCTGCGCTTCTTCGAGACGGAACGCGCGGGGCCGACGATTGCCCTTGCTGCGCTTGGCCGTGATGGAGCCGACCTCGGCGAACCCGCACCCCAGGATGCCCCAGAAAGGGATTAGTCGGGCGTTCTTGTCGAAGCCGGCGGCGATTCCCACGGGGCTGGCAAACGACTGCCCCAGCACCTCCGTGTGGAGCCTTTCGGATTCGAACGCGAACCTCCGCTCGAGCATCCCCGGAAGGAGCCGTTGGCCCATCCGAGCGGCCACGATTCCGAGATTGTGGGCGCGTTCCGGGTCGAGGCGGAACAGGAATCTGCGGAATCGTTCGTACATGGAGTCGATCTTGGACGTGGATCACCGAAAAAGTACGCGTCCGGCGCTCCCCACTTGTGTGAATCCGTTTGATCTTCGAGCACATTTGAAAACAGCATGCCCCTGAATTTCACCCAGGTCGACGCCTTTGCCGACGGCCCGTTCACCGGCAATCCGGCGGCGGTCCTGGTTCTCTCATCCTGGCCCGAGAATGCATTCCTGCAGGCGGTGGCTCGCGAGATGAACCTTTCGGAGACCGCATTTCTGGTCCCCATCGAAGGGGCCGAGTACAACCTTCGATGGTTCACGCCGAACACAGAAGTGGATCTGTGCGGCCATGCGACACTGGCATCGGCCCACGTGTTGTTCGATTCCGGCGAGGTAAGCGGAGACGAGGTTTCCTTCGAGACAAAGAGCGGACGACTGACGGTGCGCCGAAACGGGGATGGGTCAATGACCATGGACTTCCCGGCGGAGCCGCCGGTAGAGCGGCCCATCCCGACCAATCTGGAGACACTCCTTGGGGCGCCAATTTCCTGGTATGGCGAGAATCGGATGGATGCGTTCGTCCAAGTCTCGGAGGCAGGTTGGGTCCGGAGCCTGGATCCTGACCTGAATGCCCTGGCGAGACTGCCCGTCCGCGGCCTCATCGTGACCGCCGTCGGAGACCGTCCCGGCCATCACGACTTCATTTCGCGCTTCTTCGCGCCCCAGTCCGGCGTGCCTGAGGATCCGGTGACCGGCTCAGCCCATTGCGCGCTGGCGCCGTTCTGGCACCGTCGCCTGGGTGCTGATCCGCTTGTAGGATTCCAGGCGTCACTGCGTGGAGGGCGGGTGACGGTTCATCAGCAGGAAGACCGGGTCCTGCTCACGGGGACGGCGGTCACCATGATCCAGGGAGAGCTTCTGGTGGACCGGCTTTAGGTCCAGGCTACCCTACCAGCCCGGCACAATCTGGAATCCGAAGTGCGCCCCCTTGCCCGGCCGCTGGTACGGCTTCGCGTAGAAGATTTCCAGCACCGTGTAGCCGAACAGGTTGAAACGGCTGGTTACACCGGTTGAGAACACGGGCACACGCTCGGCCGAGGAACGCTCGAACTTCAGCACAGGCGCATCGTCCGCGGTCCAGGCAAGCCCGGCGTCTGCGAACAGCGAAATCTCGGTGGGCAGGTACGGGAAGTTGATCAGTCCAAACTGTTCGGTCCCGAAGAACGGAATGCGCAGTTCGGCGCTCGCCAGAGCGATGCGGCTTCCACGGAGACGGTCAAACTCGGCACAGCTGCCGGTGGCGCTGACGGTGCACTCCTCGAAGCTGTTGAACGAGGAGAACGAATAGCCACGAAGGAATCCACGACTGTTGGCGTAGCCCAGGTACTCCTCTGTAAAGAGGTTGTCCGCGCCATTCCCGGTCTTGGCCCCGTAGTTCCCCACGTGCAGCCCGCGGAGAGCCAGCGTGATCTGGGACATCTGGATATACCGACGGTAGTCCACCGTGGCCCGAAGGAACGTGGCGGTGCCCACGAAGGGGGAGACCTCGATGCGCGACCGACCGCCGCGAACCGGAGAGGTGAAGCCGAACGCGGAGTAGTCGCTGATCACCGCCAGGCCACCGGAGGCAAAGTAGACCGGGTCAGGCTCCTGGTCATTCAGTTGCACGCGTTCCCGCCGTACCCCAAAGCTGCTGAAGTAGTAGTTCTCGATCTCGTAGTCGAAACCGTATCGCGTAAAGCCACCGCTGAACTCCAGCCTTCTGGTCTGGGTGAAGGGGTAGCTGGCGATTCCCTGGAGCTGATCGATGTAAATGCGCTGCTTGAGCTGCGAGACCACCTGACTGGCCAGACCGGTCTCCGGGTCGATGTCGTACCCCACCCCGGTGCCGATCAGCAGAATCGGGATGTGGCCCACAATCCCGCCGTAGTTGAGTCGGTTTGCCCGATTCAGGTAGTACGCCTGGCCTCCTACATCCTTGAACGTGCCGTTGGCCTGTGCCACGACCGTCAGGTTGTGGTTGCCGAGCATATCGGAGAAGAACAGCCCCACGCCTCCCACAAGGCCGGATCCGTACGGTCCACCGGCGGTGACGCCGATGCTTGGTGGAGCCACATAGTCCAGGGTCAGCTTCGAGTTGTACTCGCTGATCTCGTAGTCCTGGTCGGGCGGCAGGCCCGTGAGGGGATCATCGAGATAGTTCGCCACCAGGCCCTGGTTCTCTTCGCGATAGGGTGGCAGGACGCCTGCGATGCTTCGCGTGTCGAGGTCCGGGACCACGTAAGGCTCGCCCACGGTTTCCTCAGCCTCCAGGGCGTGCACGTTGTAGCTGTTGTCCGCAAAGACGGAGAAGACCATGCGCCCGCTCTGGGCGGCTACGGTCATGGCCGGTGAGAGCGCCGTAATGCCGCTGACGCCGGTCTGGAGGTTTGTCAGCTTCGAGATGGACTGGTCAACAAGTCCGTAGCGATAGACATCCTTGAACCCGTCGTGGTCCGAGATGAAGAACAGACTCCGCCCATCCGGCGAGAACTGCGGATTGGCGTGAATGCCGTTGAAGACCTTGACGATGTCGATCTCTCCGCTATCCATGCGGTAGAGGCCGATTCGCTCCTTGGAGAAGGAGAGCGTCTGGAAGTCCGTGCCGCCCTCGCCCCGATCCGTGATGAACGCCAGCGTCTTGCCGTCCGGTGCCCAAGCAGGCTGAAGATCGGCGAAGCGGTCATTGGTGAGTTGAGCCACCACCTTGGTCTCCAGGTTCAGGACGTACAGATCACTGATCCCTCCGTTGATCCCCGAGAACGCGATGGACGCACCGTCGGGCGACCACACCGGGTTCGTGATGGCAGAGACCCCCTTCACGGCGATGCGCTCCTCAATGGAGCCGGACCGCCAATTCAGAATCGAGATTTCGTTGTCGCCCTGGACAAAAGTGACGAAGGCAAAGCGACGTCCATCGGGAGACCAGGAGCCCGCCGAATTGATGAACCGAATGGCATCAAAGTGCGAGTTGCCGTTGGCCGCCTTGAGCTTCTTGATGACCTCGCCGGTTTCGGCGTCGGCGATGAACAGGTTGATGTTGAACAGGTCTCTCTCGGAGAGGAACGCCACATACTTGCCATCCGGGCTGATCACGGGCGAGATGTTCATGTCGCCCGCGTCGATCTCCGCGGCCAGCACCTTGCGTCCCACGCTGTCTGCCGGCGTGCGTCCCTCGGTCAGCGGCAGATAGGCATCCTTGACAGCCGCAATCCATTCATTGGAAAGGGAGTCCGGCTTAATGCCCAGGGTGTACACAACGGCTGAGTCCACGCCGACTCGACCGCCCAGCTTGAAGAGGTTTGCCACGGCCGCATCGCCGTACTTGCCTCCCACGTATGCCAGGAGTGCCTGGCCGTACCGGTACGGGAAGTACTGGTATCCGCGGGACAGCTTTTCGATGGTCGGGATGTCATCGCGAAGCGCCGCATCCCGGATCCACATGGCCGTGTGGGGATCATCACGTCCCACAGAGAAATATTCCGCCATACCCTCCACCAGCCAGAGTGGCATGAGACCCAGCGCGAAGCGTGAACTGTCGGTCCGGTTCAGGGCGATGTCATACTGGAAGGAGTGCACCAGTTCGTGCCCAAGGACGTGATCCGTGTCGCGATAGCTTCCGGTCAGGGGCATGATCACCCGCTCCTTCAGGGCTTCGGTCACACCGCCGGTTCCCTGCCCAAGCGATCCGCTGATGGCATTGGTCTGCTGGAAGTCCGCATCATTCGCGTAGAAGATGACCGGCTTTCGTTCGGCAAACTCCCGCAGGAAAGTGCGTGAGTGGCGCTGGTACCAGCGCTCTGCCATGCGGGCGGCATCCTTGACGGCCAGTTCTTCTTCCGGGTACAGGTAGAACTCGAAGTGGTCCGTCTGGAATTTCTGGAAGTCGAACTTGTCGTACTGGACCTTATTTCGGCCGAAGTACTGGGCGTTTGCGGGACCCACCGAGAGGAACAACGCGGCAAAAATTGCGGTAAGGATGCCACGGGTCGTCAAGGCCCAAAAGCTCCGGAATGGCGGGTCGAATCGCATAGCGGTGTGGGATGGGAGCGGCGCCGGCGCCTGGTGCGCGGCCTCACTCCGAAGTGTACAGTTCCACCACCCGGAGGCAGTAGCCAGGGTCAATAAACGATGTTCGCCCGAAACCTTAGCAACAAACAGTCCGAAGACCGCGCTGCGAGAGGCGATCGGCACGCCCGACCCGCCCAGTGGAGGCCAGTTGTTGACGAGCGGAGCCGGGCCGAACAACGCGCTGGCACGGGGTGGGCTTCACTGATCACATTGGCGGACAGTTTAAATCGGGGGGTGTAGATGATTGGCGACAGCGTGTCCGGATCACAATCGGACCGGGCGAGAATCTTCTCCCTGGTGGTCTTGGCCGTGCTGGGGCTCCTGATGGTGCGTCTTGTACAGCTCCAGATCGTGAACTCGTCCGAATACACGGGAGAGTCCAGAGACAACTCCATGCGGGAGATCAGGGTCCTGCCCGCGCGCGGGACCATTCTGGATCGCCAGGGCACGGTATTGGTCGACAACCAGCCCGCTTTCTCGGTGCGTGTAACGCCCAGGTATTTTGAGGAGGAGAGCCTTCCGTTGCTGGCAGAACTGCTGGAGGTTCCTGAGGCGGTCCTTGCGGAGCGGGTACAGGAGGCCTCGAAATACAGCAGCTACGTTCCGTCGATCGTGATGAATGGCCTGCCATTCGACAGGCTCTCCCGGTTGACCGAGCGCCTGGACGACCTTCCGGGAGTCGACTACGAAGCAACCCAGAAGAGGCGATACCCCTCGCCCGTGCGTGCGTCCCACGTCCTGGGTTACGTACGGGAGATTGCCGGCGATGACCTCGCCAATGGGAAGGCAGACGGCTATCGCCCAGGTGATCTCATTGGCCAGCGCGGGATCGAGCGCATCTATGAGTCCGAGCTTCGGGGCAATCTGGGGAGCGACTTCCGCCTGGTGAATGTGCACGGGCAGGATGTGAGTCCTTTCCGGAACGGCGTCGAGGACGTGAATCCGGTCAAAGGCCGGGATCTCGTGCTCACGATAGATGCGGACCTTCAGGCTCTGGCGGAGAGCCTCTTCGTGGGCAAGCGTGGTGCGGCCGTCGCCCTGGACCCCAACACCGGGGAAATCCTCTCGCTGGTATCCAAACCCGACTTCGATCTGGATCTCTTCACGCGCCAGATTTCGGGCCAGGAATGGACGGGGCTGAACGCCTCCGTCGAGAAGCCGCTCTTCAACCGGGCCACGCAGTCCGTGCAGATGCCGGGCTCGACCTGGAAACCGCTGATCGCCATGATCGCGCTCGAGGAGGGCGTGATTACCCCGAACGAGACAGTGCACTGCCCGGGATACCATCCGATGGGCAGGGGGCGCTTCTTCCGCTGCATGCACGTGCACGGGAATATCGCCGTGGTGGAGGCCGTGCAGGAGTCCTGCAATACGTTCTTTTTCGAGATGATGCGACGTCTGGACGTCAATGCATTTGCCAGACACGCGCGCTCCATGGGATTCGGCGAAGTCATCGATACGGATCTCACGGAACAGGCCACCGGCCTGATTCCCGATTCGTCCTACTACAATCGGGCCCACGGCAGATGGACCGTCGGCTACCAGATGAACCTGGGGGTCGGGCAGGGCGAACTGTCGGTAACGCCCCTCCAGCTGGCACGCTACACGGCGGCGGTGGCTACCGAGGGCAAGGTCGTGACGCCGCACCTGATTGCGGCCAGCGTCAACCCGGAAACGGGTACTCTCCAGGCGCCGGATGTACCGCCACCGACTCCGCTGGCCATCCGGCCGGAATTCGTAGGGCTGGCCAAAGAGGCCATGCGCCGCGTCATGGTTGCCGGTACGGGTCGCGGGGTTCAGATTCCGGGCATCCCGAGCGGGGGCAAGACCGGTACGGCACAGAACGAACGTGGGCGGGATGACTCGGTGTTCATCATGTTTGCCCCCTTCGACAATCCACAGATTGCGGTGGCCGTCAGCGTGGAAAATGCGGGCTTTGGCGGTTCGGCAGCGGCTCCCATCGCCAGCCTGATGGCTGAGCAGTATCTGACCGGGCAGGTAACCCGGCCGGACATCGTCCGCTGGATGCTGCAGACCAAGTCCGACCCCATGATCGACAAGACCAACGGGGAATAGGTGAGGCGCTGGTACCAGACGCTCGACTACGTCACCATCTTTCTGTGGTTGACGCTTGTTGT
The DNA here is from genome assembly GCA_013003255.1 of Rhodothermales bacterium. Lineage (GTDB taxonomy): Bacteria > Bacteroidota > Rhodothermia > Rhodothermales > UBA10348 > JABDJZ01. The sequence goes on along the minus strand of JABDJZ010000253.1, from coordinate 5,749 downwards.
CTGCGGCCTGGTGGCCATCTACTCGACCACCCACGGGCCCGCGGCCGAGTTCCTGCCCACATCCGTGCGTCAGAACTTCTATCGACAGTCGATGTGGCTGGGAATCTGCAGCGTAGGCATCGTGATTGCCCTCCTGCTCCCCGTTCGGTTCTTCCAGAACACGGCCTACCTGTTCTACGCGGGCTCGATCCTGTTGCTCATCGTGGCGCTGGTTTTCGGCAAGGAAATCAATGGGGCCAAGTCCTGGCTGTCGTTCGGCCCCATGTCCCTTCAGGTGTCTGAATTGGCCAAGGTGGGCACCATCCTCGGCGTGTCGCAGCTCGTGGCCAGCCGCCGAGGGACGCAAAGCGATCTGCGGTTTGCGCTCACCATGATCGTGATGGTCCTCGTTCCCGCCGCCCTGATCGTGCTACAGAACGACGCCGGAACCGCACTCGTTTTTATCGGCCTGATACCGGTGCTCCTGTTCTGGTCCGGCGTTCCGTACCTGGTTCTCATGCTCTTGATGGCGCCGGCCGTAGCCGGGTATCTGAGCGTGGTTTCCATGCCCTGGGCCATCGGGTTCAGTGTCCTGTTCGGGCTCCTGCTGTGGTGGCAGACCCGAGACCGCAAAATGGGATTGCTTGGGCTGGCCGCTGCAGGAGGCACCGTAGCAGCCGTATCCCTGGCCTTGCTGAAAGTGCTTCAGCCGCACCAGGTGGCCCGAATCGTTTCATTTACAGACCCCTCGGCGCAGGAATTTCGCCACGGGGTGGGCTTTCACCTTGTACAATCCCTGGCTGCCATCGGATCGGGCGGGCTCACCGGGAAGGGCTTCATGCAGGGGACTCAGACCCAGGGTCGGTACGTTCCCGAGCAAAGCACCGACTTCGTGTTCTCGGTCATCGGGGAGGAGTTCGGCTTCATTGGAGCCGGGCTTGTCCTGGTGCTTTTCGCCTTCCTGCTTGTCCGGTTGATTCGCCTCGGTGGACAGATGAAGCACCCGTTCGGGATGATGGTGGCGGCCGGTGCGGTGGGCGTCTATCTCATCCACATCATCATCAACGTCGGGATGGCCACAGCCGTGCTACCGGTAATCGGCATCCCGCTCCCGTTCATTTCCTACGGAGGTTCGGCGCTGCTGGCGCATACGGCGATTCTGGCCGTTGCGATCTCCCTCCACATGCGACGGGATGACCTGTCCATCTACGGATTCTACACGTAGGCCGGGCCTGCCAGTAGTTGCCGAAACGCCTCAATCAGTTTCTGTCGTAGGGGTCGGGCGCGCTGGGAGAACTCCTCCTGAAGCTTGCGATAGGCGGCTCGACCGGCTTCGGTCTCAATGGCAATCGGCTCGTAGCCCAGGTCGGACAGGTCGTATGGACTGGCTCGCATGTCTACAGCCCGGATGTCCATGGCCAAAAGAAAGGCCTCCCGGATGAGATCACTTCCGATCCACGGGTAGCGCTTACTGGCCCAGCGATACAGGTCCATGTTGGTGTGGAGGCAGCCGGGCTGCTCCAGATTGGGCATGGACTCAATCGTCAACTGGTTTCGGTTGAGAGGCCGGGCTTCGGCTGTGAAAAAGCGGAACGCGTCGTAGTGGGTGCACACCAGCGGCCCCTCGTCGACGACGGCTGCGATCTTTTCAGGCGGCAAGCGGAGCGAATACTGCTGGTGTCGCCAGGCCGTCTGGCGATAAACCATGGCCCATTCGTGCAGTCCGCTGCACCCGAACATCGCGGGGCGGTCCTGGGTTTGCTCCAACAGGTTGAGGATCCAGCCAGTAGACTCACGAAGCCGGGATGTCAATCCGTCCGAAGACAGCCACACGTCAGGGCCTTCGCCTTGCACGTGTTTCATGCCGCTGAAATGCGACGCACCGTCTTCCAGCCGCACGCCCACGCCCGGCGACCACTGGAGCAGGGAACTGGGCCGAAACCGGTAGTACTCGAACAGGAAATCGATGACGGGGTGCTTGGTCCCTAGCGAGCGCCTGGACCGGTGGGCCTCGACGATGGGTCCAAGCTCCTCGGCGTGTCTTTGCACCCGAGCCTCCCAGGTGTCCCTGGACAGGACGCGGGCGGGGACTATCTGGTTGATCGCGGTGTTCACCAGCCGTAAAGTGAGGAGCGGCCGCTTCCGGCCGGAGTCTTCTTCAAACCAAGTCCGTGGCGGTTTCTGTGTACAAGCTCATCAAGGCCCTGGTCATTTCTGCCGGAACGACGCTCGGCGCGGCCGTGCTTCTGAAGCACCTGGACTCGCGCGAACGTGCCGAGACCGCGACCGAGCCCTCGCTCAACGGCGAGGTGGACGCGGATCGGCTGACTGCCGATGAACGCGATGCCCTGCTCGCAGAGTTGGAGGGTCAGATATGAACGCATTCAGACGCTTCGCGCTCCTCGCCGGTTTCGTGGCCTTCGGCCTGCTACTTCAGGGATGTACGCCTGCAGCGCCCGATCAGGCCTCGGCGGAGAGCCCGTCGGCAGAGAGCCCCGCAGCCGCCGGCGCCAACGTCCGGACTGCCGGATTCGTGGTAACACCATCTGTCTTCAATTCCGAGTTGATGGCGCCCTACGACGTGTTTCAGCACTCCATCTTCCGGGATGAACTGGACTACATCGAGACATTTGTGGTCTCTGAGGACGGGATGCCGATCGAGACGTTTGAGGGCATCACCGTCACCCCGCACTACAGCTTCGAGACAGCTCCGGCCATCGACATCCTGGTGATTCCCAGCACCGGCGGCTCCATGACAGCGGATCTTGAGAACGAGGCCTACATGGCATTCCTCGCCAGAGCCGTCGAAGATGCTGAATGGGTCTTGACCGTGTGCGACGGTGCGTTCCCACTGGCCGCCACCGGCGCCCTGGATGGCCGCGTTGCTACCACGTTTCCAGGTGACAGGGAGGCGTTCCAGGAACGGTTTCCCGCGGTTGATGTGCGGTTCGATCAGCGCATCGTAGTCGACGGGAAATACATCACTTCGGTCGGTGGCGCGATGAGCTACGAGCCCGCGTTTTACCTGGTCGAGCGTTTGTACGGGAAAGCGCATGCTGACCTGACGGCCGAAGGACTGGTCTGGCCCTGGGACCGCACCGCCGTCCCCATTCTGGAAGTTCCCCCAAACCTTACGAGCGATTAATGGAGTGTCCCTCGTGCGCCCTTGAGGCCCCGGACGAGGCTGAGACTTGTCCGTATTGCGGTTACGAGTTTCCGCGGCAGAAGAAATCCGTGATGCTCATGGCCGTCGTGATGGCCCTGCTTCTGGCATGGCCCCTCATAAAGCTGATTCAACTATTGACGGACTGAGAATGGCCACCGAGATGCCGCTGCGCAGGCTGGGCGACCTGGATGTCGCCGCGTTCATGGAGACGTGCTGGCAGAAGAAGCCCGTGCTCCTGCGCGGCGTACTGCCGCGCGACTTCTGTCCGCTGACCCGCGAAGACCTGACGCAGCTGGCCTGCTCCGAGGAGGCGGACTCTCGACTGATCATCTCTGAAGACTGGCCCCCCGAACTCTACCACGGGCCGTTCGAGCCTGAGGAACTGGAAGATGTCCCCGACCGAGAGTGGACCCTCCTCGTGCAGGAAGTGGATCGACTGGTACCGGGTGCTTCCCGGGTACTCGACCATTTTCGGTTCATCCCAAACTGGCGCGTGGATGACCTCATGGTGAGCTACGCCGCGCCGGGTGGTGGCGTCGGCGCGCACACGGACCAGTACGATGTGTTTCTCATCCAGGGTCTGGGACGGCGTCGATGGGAAATCGATGCGACACCCAACCGCAATCCGGTCTGGCGGGAGGATTCCGAGGTAGCGGTTCTGGCAGACTTCTCCGCCACGGATTCCTGGGAGGTCGAGCCCGGGGACGTCTTGTATCTGCCCCCACACGTGGCGCACAACGGCATCGCGCTGACAGACTGCATGACGCTGTCCGTGGGCTTCCGGGCACCGGACGCTGCCGAACTGCTTGAGAGCGTGCTCGGATACCTTTCTGATTCAGGGAAGGAGCGGTATCTGGATCCTGATCCTCGCGTAGCCCCTGAGCCCGGCGAGATCTCCGGGCGGACGCTCGCCGACCTGCGCTCCCGGGTTCGAGCATTGCTCGGTGATGACGAACTGCTGAACCAGTCGATCGGTCGCGCGCTGACGGAGCCGGTACGGGGTCGATTAGGCGTGCAGGATGCAGTCGTAGGGGAGCTCCCAACGGAGGGTGTCCTGCATGTGGTCTCTGCTGCGCAGGCGGCGCATGTCCTGGCACCTGGTAACCTGGTGCTGTTTGTAGCCGGAAAGGCTTATCCCCTGCCGGTCTCAGACGCCGCTCAAGTGGCCTCCTTGACCGGAACTGCCGGACTGAACCTGCAGGAGGGAATCAGCGACGCATTGCGCCAGGTCCTGGGAGAGCTGGTCGCCGAGGGGCTCGTGCGGCTGGGCTGAAAGCGCCCGTCACCCTTCTCCATCCAGTTGCGGCGGCGAGTGGCCCTTTCCCCGGCTCGGGTGCCATTCCCGGAGCAGACTCCGATTCCCCAAACAGAAAGAGGGCGGACCCGCATCAGCGAGTCCGCCCTCTTCAGTCCTTGCGGACGGATGTCTTACATCCGGACCGGGATCGTGTCCACGCGGCGGAAGCCTTCGAGGCCTTCCTTCTTCGAGGTCACGCCCTGGGCGCGGCCCATGCCGGCAGTCACGAGGCGGCTTGCAGCAATGCCGTTGTCGATGTAGAACTGCTCGACAGCTCTGGCTCGATCCTGCGACAGTTGCTGCGGACGACGCTCGCCAGGTGCGGCCCATCCTTCAACGCGGGCGTTGAGGTTCGGGCACTCAAGGAGGATCTCCAGATTCTCCTGCAGTGCGGCGCGGCCTTCAGCGGTCAGCGTCGACGAGTTGCGGGCGAAGAACGCGCTGTTCATCTCCTCAATCTCGCGGCAGATGGCGGCTTCAAACGGCACGACCACGATGGTCATGGTCCGGCTCACAGTGCCACCACAGTTGGTGACTTCCAGGGTGACGGTGTAGGTACCGGCCTCGGAGTAGGTGTGGGACGGGTTGGAGCTCGTAGACGTGTTGCCGTCGCCGAAGTCCCAGCTGTAGCTCATCGGAGCGGAGCCGCTCGTGTTGGCTGAGAAGCTCACGTTGGAGCGGGTGTCCGGAGCCATGTTCGAAGCGGTCATCGAAGTGATGACAGCGTCCTCACACGGATCCTCGACAGTCACAACGCAGGTGCGCGAGTCCATGCCGCGACCGTTGCCGTTGGAAACGGCGAACGTCACGTTGTAGGTGCCTTCGTTTGCGAACGAGTGCGTGGCGGTGAGTCCGTTGGCAACGGTGTCATCACCGAAGTTCCAGGAGCTCTCCACCAGCGGCGTGGCATCCATGTTCACCGAACCCGTGAAGGTGACCGGTGCGCCGGTGTCCACGACGTCAACCGGGCAGATCACGTCAGAGATCATCACCGGCACGAACTTCTTCAGGTCGTAGGCGAGGCTGACCGTATTCCAGCCAAGCCAGTCCAACCACGAGTCTCCGGCACCGTCTGCCGCGGCATCCGGGAAGACGTAGATACCGCCGGACTCCAAGCCGAGGGAGATCCGGTCACTCATACGGATGTCGAGGCCTATGCCACCAACCGGACCAAAGCCGATTTTGCGTTCTTCGTCCAGGGACCCCGTTGCGAAGAAATCATCGCGGATCTGGGTGTTGGTGTGGTTCAGTCCAAGCCCGAGCTTCACGTACGGGAGAACCTTACCGGACCCGAAGTACCGGTTACC
>JABDJZ010000229.1 GCA_013003255.1 Rhodothermales bacterium | reverse complement strand
TCATGCTCCTGGCCAACCAGACGGTGGCGCTTCACATCGTCAAGGCCGAGCCCAAGCGGGCCGGCGTCTTCCGGACGCACGATGCGCCGGACCAGGAGAAGATCAAGCAACTTGTGGCCTACGTCCGGGGATTCGGATACACGGTGGAATCACGCGACGGTACCATCGCCCCGCAAGCCCTCAACCAGTTGATGCGGGACGCTGAAGGAAAGCCGGAGCAGCCGGTAATCCAGCAAGCTGCGCTCAGGGCCATGGCCAAGGCCAGATATTCGCCAGAAGAGAACGGGCACTTCGGATTGGGCTTCAAGCACTACTCGCACTTCACCAGTCCCATTCGCCGCTACCCGGACCTGATCACGCACCGCATTCTGCGACACATGTCCCGGGACGAAAAGAGCCCGGACTACGGGACCCTCAACGGACAATGCGAGCATCTTTCAGAACGCGAACGCATCGCGGACGAAGCGCAGCGAGAGTCGGTGAAGCTCAAAAAAGTCGAATACATGCAGCAGCATGTGGGCGACACCTTCGAGGGCGTCATTTCCGGGGTTACCTCATTCGGTCTCTTCGTGGAATTGAGTTCGCTCCTGGTGGAAGGTCTCGTTCATGTTCGAGAGCTATCGGACGATTACTATGAGTATGACGAACTGGCGTACATGCTGGTGGGTCGAAACTCAGGGCGCCGGTTCAAACTCGGGGACCCGGTGAAGGTGGTCGTAGCGTCCGCCAACACCGAGAGTCGCGAGATAGACTTCGTGTTTGCCTGAGCGGCCCCGGCGCGCCTTCTCCTGCGTATGCCCGGACCACTTACTGACCCAAACCGGCCGTTCCGTGCGGCATCGGCCCCCGTGCTCCTCTGGCTACTCGTAGGGCAGCAGGTCCGGTACCGTATCCGCAGTTTTCGCGGCCAGGGCAAGCTGGGTTCGAGCATCGTGGTCACGCTGTTCGGCACCTACATTGCGTTTACGCTCTTTACGCTGGGTGCCTTCCTGCCCGTCTTTGTGGACTCCATCCGCGGCGGAGCCAGCGTTCCGGAACTGGTGGATCAGCACGTGCTTCCCACATTGGTGGGGCTCTTCTTCCTCCGCTTCCTGCTTCAGAAGACGCCCAAGATGCAGGTGGAGTCCTTCCTCCATCTTCCGTTCCCACGATGGCTGCTGGTAGGGTTTTTCTGCTCGGCCTCGGTGTTTTCGGCACACAACCTCTTCCCGCTACTGTTTGCGGTGCCCTATGCGGTAAACCACCTGGCTCCAGTTGATGGCGCGCTGGGGGCCGCGCTCTGGGTTGGAGGTGTGGTGGGAGCCCTGCTCATTTCGAATTTCCTCAACCTCTACGTCCGGGCCCAACTCACACGCTACGAGAAGGCCATCCTGGCGGGACTCGCCGGGGTTCTCGCCATCACTCTGGCGGATGAGTACCTCGGCGCGGGGATCATCGGCATTCTCTCGTCGGCTGTCTTCGGCGAGATGCACGCGTTCAGCTGGATCATGGCGCTGTCCGTTGTCGCGGGCGTGGTCGGCACGGGCATTCTGGCCGGCGGCGCGCTTTTGCAGGCGCTTCGGAGAGAGGACCCTCCGGTGGTCCCGTCCGCCCAGGCCGGTCGTCTGCACGAGTTGGCCGAACGTTGGGATCTGGCCGGCCATCTGATCTGGCTTGAGCTGCGACTCATGTGGCGGAACCGCAGGCCGCGCCACTATCTGGTGGTCTCCCTGATGTTTTCGACGGTCTACCTCATCTTCCTGTTGGCCTCGCCAGGGATCTTCGACGGCGTGGCCCTCGGTGCCGTCATCGGCCTGTTCGCCTCCGGGGGATTCGCCCTCAACTACGGCCAGCTCATGTTCTCCTGGGAGTCCAGCTACATGGAGGGCATGCTGGCGCGTTCCGTGGACACGCGCACCCTCACGCGCTCCAAGACCATTGTGCTGCAGGGTAGTTGCCTGGTGCTCTTCATCGTCTCGCTCCCGGTCTTCATGATCTTCCAGCCGGACCTGATTCCCCTCCACGTGGCTTTCCTGTTCTACAACGCCGGAATCACGACGCAGGTGATTCTCGAACTCGCCACACGAAACCGGGAGCGTATTGACCTGGGGCGCTCCGGTGGGTTCTTCAACTATGAGGGGTTCTCAGCCAAGCACTGGCTCTGGTTCCTGCCGACCGCGGTCCCGCCTACGGTGCTCCTGGTGATCTTCAGGGACACGCCGACGCTCGCCTGGTCCCTGCTGGCCGGCGTCGGACTGATCGGCCTTTTGACTACCGAACTCTGGACCCGCCGCCACGCCCGGCGCGTTAGTCGCCGAAAGCATCGCATGCTCAGCGGATTCGCCGTTCAGTCATGATCTACTACGAGCAGATTTCCAAGCGGTATGACGGCCGGACTGTGCTCCAGGTGCCCCAGTGGCGCGCTGGAGACGGAGAGATCATCGGCCTGGTAGGCTCGAACGGAGCAGGTAAGACCACCTTCCTTCGCCTGCTGCTGGACCTGATTGAGCCTTCCACCGGCGAGATCAAGATTGACGGGCAGCCCGTCTCCGAAGGCAACTGGAAGTCGTTCACCGGATCCTACCTGGACCAGCGATTCCTCATCGACTACCTGTCCGGCGACGAATTCCTCGATTTCATCCGCACCATCTATGGGCTCTCGCGCCCTGAGGCGGAGAATGCGCTTGCACCCTACCGCACATTCTTGCCAACCAACGGGGATGCTTCGAAGTACCTGCGCGACCTCTCGACAGGAAACGCCAAGAAAGTGGGCATCACAGCGGCCATGTTCGTGAGTCCGCGACTCCTGGTACTCGATGAGCCCTTCGCCAACCTTGACCCGCCGAGCCAGCTTCGACTCAAGCAGCTGCTGCGCGACATGCACGCTGCCACGGGAGCCACCATGCTCATCTCGAGCCACGACCTGGTCCATGTGACCGACCTCTGCGAGCGGATCACGCTCATCGACAAGGGAAAGGTGGTCAAGGACGCACCGACCTCCGATGAGACGCTGGAGGAGCTCCGCGTCTATTTTGCGGACGGATCTGACCAGCACGCCGCGTGACCATTCTCCAGTTTTCTCCGGGCCAGGACGACATCCTGGACTTCATCGACCAGAGCCTTGCCGGGCTCGTCTCCGCCGGTTCGGAGGCTCGCTACATCGTGATGGGCCCCAAGGCGTTCGAGCGTTTTCGACAGGCCGTTGCCGTCCGGTTGAGCCGAAAGCCCAAGGACTTCGGCACCTACAACTACATCCCCGTGGTGGTTGACCCGTTTCGGGGAGAGGAGGTCTGTGTACTTCCGGAGCCCCGGGCGATGAAGGACGGGGTGCAGGCGATGACGATTCCGGGCTGACCCGCGGTTCCGTGCGCGCGGGGCGCCGTCAGCCGCGCTTGGCCGGTTCCGTGGGCGTCAGCCGCGTGCGCCGCGCCGACTTACCCCACCATTTCCCGAACCCACATCGGCCAGCGCTTGCCGGGAGCGGCCGTCCACGCCTGCGGTTCACGCCGAACGGGGTGCTCCAGGCCCAGCTTCCACGCGTGCAGCGCCAGGTTGCGCCCATCGAACTCCCGCTTGGCCCCGTATCGAACATCCCCGACCAGCGGCCATCCACGGGACGCCATCTGAACCCGGATCTGGTGAGGCCGCCCGGTGTCCAGCTTGACCTCGACCAGCGAGAACCCGTCCAGATTTCCGCGCAGCGTCCAGGTCAGCGAGGCCTTCTTGCCCTCCGGGTGTGTCGGCCTCACCACCTTGACCTTTCGCTGCACCTTGGCCAGGTGATCGACGGCCTGCCCTTGATCAGGCGGCACACCCTCGACCAGGGCCAGGTAGGTCTTGTCCACCTGCCGATTTCGGAACGTGTCGGCCAGGCGTCCCGCTGCCTTCGAGGTCCTGGCGATGACCATGACCCCGCTCGCGGGCCGGTCCAGCCGGTGAACCAGTCCAGCGAAGACGTTTCCGGGCTTGTTGAACCGCTCCTTGAGGTAGTGCTTGGCCCAGGTGATGACGTCCAGGTCACCCGTTTCGTCTTCCTGCGCCAGCATGCCCGCGGGCTTGTTCACCACCAGGAGGTGGTTGTCGATGAAGAGTACTTCTGGGGTCATTCGCTGAGTTGTGCAAGGAGTTCGTCCCGATCCCGCTTCGACATTCCCGACACGACCCGCTCCCATGAGTGTCGTATTAGCTCGCGGATCAGTGGGCCAGGCACGTCGCTTGAGAGGTAGACCGTATTCCAGTGCTTCTTGTTCATGTGCCAGCCGGGAATTACCCCCTCGTACTCCTCGCGCAGGCCCACCGCACGCTCAGGTTCACACTTGAGGTTTGCCCTGAGCGGCAGGGTCTCGACACCGATCAGTGCAAAGATCTTCGTGCGTGTCCGAAGCACCAGGGTCTCCGGGCCAAACGGGAAGTCTTCGGTGACTTCCGGGAGGGAGGTCGCGAACTCGTAAAAGGCTTCAAGCGTCATGAGGCTGAGGGGGCGCCGGCCCCTTAATCGCCCGAAGGTAGCGCATGCCCCGCGCAACCCCTACGACGACTGGGGTGCTAACCCACTGGCAGGTTATCTTCGCCGCCATGAGTGCCCCCTCCCTTCCGTACTCCGGCGAAATCGCACGCAAGGCCCTCCACGTCGTCGCGATGCTCATCCCGGCTTCGATGCTGCTGATTGACCGCACGACCGGCCTTGCGATCCTGGCTCCGCTGGCCGTGTCGGCCATGTTTCTCGACCGGTATCGCCTGAAGAATGACGCCGTCAGTGACTGGCTGAGCGAGCACCTGGGCTTCATGATGCGGGCGGACGAACGGGACTCGAGTGGAAACCGCGTTTTCTTCAATGGGGCCACCTGGGTGATGCTGACGGCTCTTCTATTGCTCCTTGTGTTCCCTGCCCGCTTCGCAGCGCCGGGAATGGTCATCGCCATGCTGGCCGACGCAGGCGCCGCGCTGGTCGGGCGCAAATGGGGTCGACGGAAGTGGCCCGGCGGATCCCGAACGGTGGAAGGAACGCTGGCCTTCCTGGTGACCGGGGTGGTCAGCGCCCTATTCTTCCCGTCCATTCCGTGGCCTGACAAACTCACCGCGGTGGGCATCGCGGCCGTAATGGAAATCCCGCCACTGCGTATCAACGACAACCTCCTTTTGCCCTTCGTGGCGGCCACCGTACTATGGGCGATGGCGGGGATGCCCCCCCTCTGGTAGCCATTCAACACCGGCGGATTTCCCTTGGCTGACAACCGATCCATGATGACCAACCCCATTACGGGGTCCGTCTCCAACCTGGGAAAAACGGCCGTCCGCCGCATTGCGGGACGCGAGGTCTATCCCCAGCCACCCGTCATCCCGGTGCGCCACCCTGTGGTGATGATGCACGGCTTCGGGCTGCTGGCCTCCCTGCGGCGTGGCGGCCACCTGCATCGCGAGGCGATGTTTCTGCGGTCCCATGGCGTCCTGGCC
>JABDJZ010000228.1 GCA_013003255.1 Rhodothermales bacterium | reverse complement strand
CCGGTACACCGCGCAGTGTGCGCGGGCCTCCTCCTGCGCTTCGGCCTCCCGGTCGAGGACCTCCACCGTGTCCCGGTAGAGCTGCCAGGCGTTCTCCTGGGTATCGGAGATACAGAGCACCCCCAGTTTCCCGAATTCGGAGAGTGCGCCGATCAGGTGAAAGACCACACCCTGCTGCGTGGCACTGTTGAAGTGCAGGCCCTGATTGATGGCGATATCGGTGAGGTCCCAGGGCGTAAACCCGCGATACCTCGGGTTCACCACGTTGTCGGAGGCGTAGTACGCCAACGGTCCGCCGGACGGATGCTGATAGAGTCCCGTCCGCGTGTCGTAGTGCCCGTCGGTCAGGAACTGCAGCATCAGGAATGGATGCGTCGTGCCCCCTTTGCGGACGTTGATTTCGATGGCGTAGTGCTTCCAGCCGTCGCCGTCGGGCACCGAGATGAAGTCGACGCCGTATCGCCCGATCACTCCCTGGTCACGGAGCACCTCGCCAATGAGACGCCCGGCTTCCTGGATTTCCAGGCGATAGGCCGAATCTGCGGGGAAGGAACAGCCCAGGAATACCTGGCCGTTGGGCCCGCCCAGCACCTGGTCGTGCGTGGAGACCACCGCGACGTCACCGAGGGGGGTGATGCGGCCCTGCATGGAGGGCGAGCGCTTGTTTTCGCCCTCGATCCATGTCTCCACGATACCGCCCATGCGTTCCATCTCCCGGGTGTAGGCCTCCCAGGTTTCGCCCTTGGCCTCGAAGCGAATGCGCTTCGGGAGATTCTCGGCCATCCAGTCGCGGATGCCGGATCTGGGTGCGTTGGTGAGGTCTACGACCGCATTGCCTTCTCCCGAAACGCCTTCGTCCAGCTTAACCACGGCGCGCCGCAGGGCCGGATCAGCTTCCTTGAGCCGCGTCAGGGCGTCCACGACGTCGTCGACGCTGTGGAGGTTCTCAAAGCCCGGTGCCATCGCGATGCCAGCCTTCTCAAACGCCTCGCGACTGCCACTCTTGGTGCCGGCACGGCAGTGGCCGGGGTCGCAAGCGTAGAGGGGGATCCCAAGCCGGACCGCCAGGGTGCGCTCCAGATTCGTGGCGTTGAACACGGTCAGGTGGCACGTCTCGGGGTCTGGGATGGCCTCGCGAATGCGCTGTACCAGGCGTGGGCGCTCCAGGACCTTGAGCGCCAAGGGGTCCGGAGAGCCGTCGAAGCACGAGAGCAGCGTCAGGCGCGACTTGGCGTGATTGACGGGGACACCGGGAAGCAGGTTCAGGTAGTAGTCAACGATGGATGGGGCCAGTGGCTCGCTCGTCACATAGATGAGCCTGGTTCTCGGAAGCCTGAGCAGCATCAGGGCGAACAGCATCCGTTCTTCGTAGAACTGCACGCCATCGATCTTGGCCAGCAGTTCGGGCGCGATGCTCAGCGAGGGTACCACCACCACGCATCGGGGGGCGCGAGGGTCGGGAAAGATGTCCCTGAATTGGCGGGTGAGCTTCTCCTGCAGCTTGTTGAAGGCTGCGATCTCCTCGTCCGACAGCGGACTGGGCGCGTCCAGGGCCCGGGAGTAGGGTTCTACGGGATGATGGAGAGCGAGCGAGCCCGCCTGCAGGACATCTGAGTAGCGCATGGTAGGTTTCCGAAATCCAATGCTTTAATCACGGGGTTTTTCGGGGTTTCTGCCAAGGATCGGTCCCCCGGCCGCGGTGAGGGGCAGGGGCGACGTGGGGTGTGGGGGAATTCCCCGCGGGGGCGTGGCGACGGGGGGTGGGACTCTGGCGGTGGCGGCCGGTGGCGGGGCCCGCGGCCTACAGGCCCAGTTCGCCCAACTCTGCCGCGATGCCGGATGCCAGGGCGTCCGGGTCCGGGACCAGGTTGGCGTCGGTGGCCAGCCCGATCCGCGCCGTCCCGGCGTAAGTCAGGATGCTGATTCCCATCCCGACAGACCCGCCTCTTGGGACCCAGAACATGAGCTCACTGAGCTTGCGGCCGGCGAGGACCAGATGCTTTCGGGGCCCGGGGACATGCGTGATCGCGGCCGACGAGGTGGCGGAAAGGCGTTTCACCGCGACATCCTCAAGGAAGCCGGGCCCACGCCCAAGCGTGGTTAGTAGGCCAAACGCGGCGACCGGCTCCATCGACTGCCGGGCCTCAAGCATTCGCTCGTGGATCTCCCGCACCCGCGCGGCCAGATTGCGGAGTCCAACAGGCAACGCAAGAATCACAAGGCCGAAACGGTTTCCGAGGCCCAGTTCTTCATGGCGGTGCCGCAGGTTGACAGGGATGAGCGCGCGAAGCTCGAAGCTTTCTGCCAGGCTCCGGTACCGTTCCAGATAGCGCCGGAGTCCTCCGGAGAGCACGGCAAGCAACAGGTCGTTGATGGTGGCTGAATGGGAGACCGCCGTCCGCCGCAGCGTCTTGAGGTCCAGACTCCTGGACCAGTCGACCCGCTTTTCCTCACCCTGCTTGCCGCGGAACCGCGTCTTCCGGTCCCGCCCAGTCACCGCAAACTTCAGCAGTGCCAGCGATAGTCCCGGCAATCGCTTGAACCATTGGATTATGTCCCGGAGCCTGAGTCTCCGCGGCTCGACGGCTTCGAGGTCCTCGTCTTCGACGTCCTCCGCGTCCTCTTCGGCATCCGTCGCTGTGGGCATGGCCACCAGCGATGCCGTGGCCGAAGCCTCTTCGCCATCAGCCAGACTGCGAAGCACATGGATCAGCGCCAGCCCATCGGCAATGGCATGGTGGAGTCGTCCTACCACCACCGAACCGCCGGGGAAGGATTCCAGCACCACGAACTGCCAAGGCGGGCGATCAGACAGAAGGGGGGCACCCATCATTTCGCCCACAAAGGCTTTCAGTCCGCTCTCATCCGAGGGCGCATCGTCCGTCTTGGTTACCACCTGCCGCCTGAACGAGAAGTCAGGGTCCTCTTCCCAGTACGGCCGGCCTCCCTTGGTGACAACCCGGAGTCGGAATCGCTCAAACTGCGCGAGACGTTCCTCGAGGAGCGCCGTGAAGTCCTCGCCCGAAAACGGCCGGTCAAACCGCATGATGGCCACGATGGTCATCCGATTCGTCGGACTGTCCATGCGCCACCAGGCGGCATCGACGGGGGCCATCGGAATTCGGTTCATGCGGCAGAATTTGGTTACCGGTGGTGAGCCGGTTGGAGTGGCGGCGGTCGTATACTCGCTGCTCCGCCAGAATATCCGAACAGGACCATGAAGCAGCAGGCAGGGGATTCTCAACCGGGCTATCCGGACGGTACGCAGCGGGAGCGGGTGCCCGTGCTCATCTTCGACGAGTCGGAGCAACTCTCGTTGCAGGTGGCGCGGCGAATCGCAAATCTGATCGAGGAGCGGAATGCCGTAGGCGATTCGCTGGTGCTCGGTCTCCCGACTGGATCGACGCCGATCGGCGTGTACGAACACCTGGTTCGGATGCACCGGGAAGACGGGCTGGACTTCAGCCGGGTGGTCACGTTCAACCTGGACGAATACTACCCCATGAGTCCGGAGAGCCTGCAGAGCTATCACCGATTCATGCGGGAGAACCTGTTCGACCATGTGAACATCCCGGCCGAGAACATCCACATTCCAAGCGGAGAGGTGCCTCGTGAGGACGTCGAGGCCTGGTGCCAGCGCTACGAGTTCGAGATCCAGAAGGCGGGCGGGATTGATTTGATGCTGCTGGGAATCGGTCGAAGCGGGCATATCGGGTTCAATGAACCTGGTTCCGGCCTTCAGACCCGTACCCGGGCCATCGTCCTTGATGAGATCACCCGAAAGGACGCCGCCAGCGATTTTTTCGGCGACGACAATGTCCCCCGGGAAGCCATCACGATGGGTGTCGGTACCATCCTGGACGCTCGCGAGGTTATCCTGATTGCCACGGGCGAGCACAAGGCACCCATCGTCTGCCGCGCCGTGGAGGAAGAGCCCACGAAGGAGGTCACCGCGGGCTTTCTGCAACTGCACCGCGACGCCACGTTCTATCTGGACCGCGCGGCAGCAAGCGAGTTGACGCGCGAGAAAACGCCTTGGCAGGTCCGCGCCGTGGAGTGGGACGAGGCGTTGGCCAAGCGCGCCGTCATTTGGCTCTCCGAGAAGGTGGGGAGGGCCATCCTGCGACTGGAGGAGTCAGACTTTCACAGGCAGCATCTGCACAGCCTCGTCTCCGTATGGCCGGACACGGATGCCCTTTGCCGGAAGGTCTTTGAGGACTTGCGGCGGCGAGTGGCCTATGAGGAAGAGTTGCCCCGCGATCAGAAGGTCATCGTGTTCAGTCCTCACCCTGATGACGACGTGATTTCCATGGGAGGGATGCTGGACAAGCTGGTCCAGAACGGCAACCAGGTCACCGTGGCCTACATGACCAACGGGTCCGTGGCCGTCTTTGATGCAGACGTGAGACGGTACCTGCACTTCCTTGAAATGTCGCTGCCCGAGCTTGACGGACATGCCTTGGAAGAGGCTGTCTCGGACCTGCGTAACTCGCTGGCCAACAAGGAGCCAGGGCAGATTGATTCACCCCGTGTCCAACGCGCCAAGGCGTTCATCCGGTACGCGGAAGCGGTGTCTGCGATTGAGGTGATGGGGCTCGGGCGAGAGCAGGCCCGGTTCCTGGACATGCCCTTCTACCAGACCGGCATGGTCCGAAAGAACCCCATTGGTGAGGAGGACGTGCGCATCGTCCGCGAGCTTATGGATGAGCTCTCTCCCGACCACATCTTCGTGGCCGGCGACCTCTCAGACCCGCACGGCACCCACCGGATGTGCTACAAGGCCATCGCCAAAGCCGTTACGTCCTACCACTCGGACCATGGTTTGGAATTGCAGCCCACCGTGTGGCTCTACCGCGGCGCGTGGCAGGAGTGGGAGATTGATCGCGCCGACGTCTTTGTGCCGTTGTCGAAAGCAGATCTCGCAAGAAAGATCGAGGCCATTTTCAAGCACGAGAGCCAGAAGGACCGGGCGATGTTTCCCGGGGCCTACGACGCGCGGGAGTTCTGGGAGCGGGCACGGGATCGCAACGTGCGCACGGCGGAGGCGCTCAATGCGTTGGGGCTGCCTGAGTTTTATGCGGTTGAGGCGTATGTGACGGTGGCGGAGTTGCCTTAGGGTGGTGGGGTCTGGGCGTGCTCGGCGGTCGGTCGTGCTGCGGCGGCTGGGCGGCCAGGCCTGCTGCGGCCCGCTCAGGTTTCGCGCGGCCGGTGCTTCGACGGCGGGCTAGGTTGCGGGGCGGCCAGTACTGCTGCGGCGGCTGCGGGGCCGGGCCTTCGACGGCCGGCCAGGGCCTCCGAGGTGGGAAAGGCAGCCCGTTCTCCACTTCTGCGCCCTCTCGAATTCGATGAAGGTGTAATCCGGCCGCGAGATTCCACTCGGGGCGGCTCTTTTTGGCCGCTTAGGTAGGATATGCCCCGCCTTCTACATGTTGCAGAGGCTGGCGAAGTCGCCAAGGCGTCCGCCACAAACGACGCTGCGCCCCGAAGCAACGCGGCCAAGGCCAGAATGAGACGAAACTGCCATTGCTGCGGGCACAGATGGCCGGGATCTTTGGAGCGATGACCCCGACCCGCCTTGATGAGGGCGGCCCGCCACTGTAGAACCCATGAGCCACAGACCAGAGACTCGAGACGCTAGAGTAAGGCGCCGTTTCATTCTGCTTTGGCTCTTCGGTGGAGCCGCGGCCTACATAGCGGTTACGTTGATGCCTCCATCGTCACCATCAACGGTGATCGCTGCGGTAGCAACCGGGTTTACTTGCGCGCTTGGGGTCGTCATCGCCGAGATCTGGTTTCAGGGTGAGTGGCTGGGCGCTCCTCCGCAAGCGACATCCAGGTGGGGTCGAGCCATTGGGGCTGGAGTGGCAGGACTTTGGTTCTGCGTGCTTCTGCTGGGGGGCTTGGGGCTGACTTCCTCTGGAATCGATTGGGAGTCAGATCCAGCGAAGGTCGGTTTCATGGCTATCGTCTTTGTCGGTTTCGCTGCTGGCTGGCCATTTGTTCAAGAGTGGCTGCGAAAAAGGCGCGGCTTACCCGCAGTGCAGCGTAGCAGGAGGGAGGCCATTTCCAGACGCCGCCGTGCGTGGGTGGTATTTCATGTCCTTTGGCCCTCCGCCCTGTTTGTGGCTGGAGTCGCCTGGGAAGGTCGATTGACGCCTGACACGTTGATCTCCGCGCTGATCTTCGGCCTCGGTCTGTCATCCCTGATGTTGGCCTCCTCGGTGGTGACGTCACTCAGCAGACCAAGTGAGACATCAGGTGAGCCTCCTGGATTGAAGCTCACGAACCCTGAAGTGTGGTGGATGCTGGGTGGCATTTGCCTGGTCTTCGTCTATCTCGTCATGGCCATTACGTCGCTGACCGTTGGGCCTGAACGGCAAATTGAGGATGTCGAGTTCTGGCTCACCATCAGCGGCTTGGGCCTGATTGGCGGCGTCGTCATGTGGGCGGTGACCCTTCTAATCGGCCGCTGGAGCCTGAAGCGAGCCCATGCAAAGCAGATGCGAGGTGACGGATAGTCTATGTGGAAGCTGCGCCTGGGCGATAAAGCCACCGTTCTCGCCGTTCTGGTCATCAGCCAGGTGGTGTATCTCTGGGTACTGTTTTGGCGGAGAGATGTCCAACTCATTCACTGGGCAGAAGCGGTGATCGGCGGCTTTGGTTTCGCAGGGGTCATGCTCCTGTTCAGGTCAGGAATCCTCCCGTTCTCCTATCCTCTGGCCGAGGGGGCAGAGCCTTCAGGTCCGCGAACCATGACGTTCATCCGTCATTTCAGTTGGATCTGCCTGTTGCTGGTCTATTGGAGCCTGAGTATCTCCTGGGTGGGGCCCATGCCCTTCAATTGGGTGGCTTCAGGAACTGCGGGGCTTGTTGTTGGCCTGGTCGGCGGACTTGGGGGCCTGGCTATGGCGCATGATCTGAGACAGCCCCGCCCAACGCCTGCACCGAGCCTCGCTCAGTTCCAGGCATTCGTGGACTTCCCGGCCAGGTGGATGAAGCGGACCAGGTGGTTTGCACTGCTCTACATGGGAATGTTTCTGGCCCAGATTGCTGCGGGGTCGATGGGTCCGGAGCCGCCCGTGCCAATCCCCGAGCAACTTTTTTGGGCCGCGGCTTCTGGCCTGGGAATGGTCGGATTGATCCTAATTGCTGCACCGATCCTATTGCATCCCCGCCGACCCTTCACGTTCTCGGAGCGGAGCATTCTCGGGTCGTTGGGCGTCGTTGCCTTCACTTCGGTTGCCTTGGGGCAGCTGATTCTCTCGCTAACATGGTCTTGGAGTGCGAATCCCGAGCACTTCAACCTGGCAGGCGTGCGTACCGCGATGGTGGGGGGCGCAATTCTCGCCGTGGCTCTCCTCGGTATCGGGACTCTCACTGAGTGGTGGAAATCCCGTACTATCCCGCAGCCTAAGGATGCGGGATAGTAGGCCTGGAAGTTGAAATCACCGGCCTGGGTCAACTCTAGATTGCCCCAGAGCACCATCGAAGTTGGATTGACCCCGATAACGAACTTATGCAGGGGCAAAAACTCGAAATAGGTTGATTCGGGCCACGGATTCAACGTCGAGCCCGCGCCGCGACCGCAATCCGCGCCGCGACAGCAAGCCGGGCCACGACCGCAAGCCGCGGCACGACCGCAAGCCACGACCGCAAGCCACGACCGCAATCCGAGCTACGACCGCCAGCCGCGCCACGACCGCAATCCTCGGCACGACCGCAATCCGCTACGCGCCGCGCTCACAGGCCGCCAATGGCGCCCACCAACCTGCGCCCCCTACCCCAGCACCCGCCCGCAAGCCGCCAGCGCCGCCTCAATATCCGCGTCGCCAAGATCCCGGTGCGTCGTAGCCCGAATGCGCTGCGGCCCAAACGGCACCATCAACACGCCAGCTTCCCGCAGCCGCTCCAGAGCCTCAAGCGCCGTGAAGCCCTCCACGTCAAACATGACGATGTTGGTCTCGACCGAATCAGGATCGATCGTCACTGACCCGCAAGAGGCCAACCCGGAAGCCAGCCGCCGGGCCCGCGCGTGATCGGCCGCGAGGTCCGAGCGGTGATGCTCCAGCGCGTGGAGTCCGGCGGCCGCGAGGATTCCAACCTGTCGCATGCCCCCGCCCAGCACTTTTCGCCAGCGGTGCGCCTTCGTCACCACCTCGGCCGGCCCAGCCAGCAACGAACCAATCGGCGCTCCGAGGCCCTTCGAGAGACAAACCGATACCGTATCAAACGGCGCAGCCAGCTCCTTTTCGCTAAGACCGGACGCCACAGCAGCATTCCAAAGCCGCGCCCCATCAAGGTGAAAAGCCAGCCCGCGAGATCGAACAACCTCGCCAACTGCAACAACCTCGTCCTGGTCAAGCACCGTCCCACCCGCCTTGTTGGCCGTGTTCTCCAAGCAGACCAGGCGAGACTGCGGCTCCCAGTAGTAGGCGTGCCGCACGGCAGCCGAAACCTGCTCCGGGCTCAGCCGACCGCGATCGCCGTGAATAGGCAGAAGCTGCACGCCCGAGAGCACAGGGGCAGCAGCAGACTCGTAGTTGACGATGTGACAGGCCGCCTCGCAGATGACCTCATCGCCCGGCTGGGTCTGGACGCGAACGGCGAGTTGATTCGCCATCGACCCGGATGGAACGAACAGCGCCGCCTCTTTGCCGAGCAAATCGGCTACCCGCTCCTGGAGGCGCAGGACGGTAGGGTCCTCGCCGAAGACGTCATCGCCCACCTCGGCAGACGCCATGGCCTGCCGCATGGCCGCGGTTGGCCTCGTGACGGTGTCGCTTCTGAGATCGATCACGGCCGCCTAGGCGCGTGAGATCTCGACAATCTCCAGTTCGACACTTCCGGCCGGCACCTTGATGGTCACGGTATCGCCGACGGCCTTGCCCAAGAGGCCTTTCCCGATGGGGCTGGTAACGGAAATCCGCCCCTTGGCGAAGTCAGCCTCGGCGGCGGAAACCAGCTTGTAGGTCTGCTCCATGGCGTTGGCCTTGTTCCGGACCTTCACAGTGGAAAGGATGAACGCCTTGGAAGTGTCCATCTGGCTTTCGTCCACGATGCGCGCATTCGCGATGGTGGTCTGGAGCTTGGCAATCTTGGCCTCGAGCAGTCCCTGGGCTTCCTTGGCGGCGTCGTATTCGGCGTTCTCCGAGAGATCGCCCTTTTCGCGCGCTTCGGCGATATCCCTGGAGATTCGCGGCCGCTCCTTGGACGTCATGAACTTCAGGTCTGCCTTGAGCTTTTCCAGTCCCTCGGGTGTCAGGTAGACGGGCTTATCCATGAGTCGCGATCCGATTACGGTGGCCCGGTGGCGGGGGCCCTAATTGAAAACGCCACGACCGCTGGGCCCTGGCGATAGAGATTTTCGAATGGCCGCGTAAAACGTCAGCCCAAAAACAAAGATCCGGGGAAGGGAAGGCTGAATGGAACTGGCCCGTTTGCAACGGTTTAAGTCCCTCGAATAACTCGATTTCCACTTTCCCACCGGGATCATGTCCATAGAGCGTACACTCTCCGGTATCGTCGCCTTCGCAGGTGGCGTCTTTGCAGGTTTTCTCCTGGCTCCGCAGTCCGGGGCTGAAACGCGCGCCAAGCTGTCTGAAGAGGGCCGTGCCCGGCTGAAGCGTATCGAGGATCAGTTGGTTTCCCTGGA
>JABDJZ010000475.1 GCA_013003255.1 Rhodothermales bacterium | reverse complement strand
TCCTTATGGGCATCGCGGCCTACCTGGCCTGGCGGGCCGGGTGGCATCCGGGCACCGCCGCTATGGTTCTGGGCACGCTGGGCCTTGCGCTGTTTCTTGCGGGCCTTGTAGCTCCGGGAATCCTCCGCGGGATCTACCCGGTCTGGATGGCGCTCGCCCTCGTTCTGGGGACCATCATGACCACCGTCCTCCTGACGCTGGTCTTCTATCTGATTGTCACGCCGATCGGACTGGTCCTCAGGCTCGTGGGCAAGGACCCGATGCATCGAAGGCCGGATGCGAGCCTGACGACGTACTGGATCACGCGGAGCGACGAGTCCAACGACGTCGGGCGCATGGAGAAGTACTACTAGGGCAAGCGGCGACCCGACGCACCGGGCCGCAGGCCTCCAACACAGTCCTCCGAAATCAGTCGATGTCCCAGGAGCGCACCTTCTCCGCGCCCTCGCGGTGAATCTCCATCAAACGGTCCTGCAGCCCCATCTCCTCGGAGGCGTGCGTCGGAAGCCGAAGCTGGTACTGGCCGCCCGGACCAAGCTCCCAGGCTGATCGCTGGTCGACAAGCGAGAGTTCCAGCGTGTCGATGAGGCTTTGACGGCCGACGGGGTCATCTACTTCAATGACAGCCTCAACCCGGTCCTCCAGGTTGCGCCGCTGCCAATCGGCGCTGCCGATGAAGACACGCGGCTCGCCGTTGTTGTGGTAGTAGAATACCCGGCTGTGCTCCAGGAAACGACCCAGGATCGAAATCAGGCGGATGTTCTCCGAGTAGCCGGGAAGACCGGGTCTCAGGCGACAGTGTCCGCGAATAATGAGGTCAATCTTGACCCCCGCGTTTGAGGCCTTGTACAGTTCCTGAATTATGACCACGTCATCCAGCGCATTCATCTTGGCGATGATCCTGCCGTTTCCGTGGCGTTCCTGATTCTCCACTTCCCGATGCACCATCTCGATGAACCGCTTGCGCATCTCGCGCGGCGCGATAAGGAGACGCTGGTAGTGCTGCTCCGGGGCGTATCCCGTCAGGTAGTGGAATAGGTTGATGATGTCCAGGCCCAACTCCGGGTCGGCCGTCAGCAGGCCAAAGTCGGTGTACAGCTTGGCGGTCTTCTGATGGTAGTTGCCCGTACCAACATGGCAATAGGTTCGGAGGCCCTCGTCCTCTTCCCGAACCACGAGCGTGGTCTTTGTGTGGGTCTTGAGTCCCACCAGTCCGTAGGTGACGTGGACGCCTGCCCGTTCCAGCATGGCGCCCCATTCCATGTTGTTGGCCTCGTCAAACCGGGCCTTCACCTCAACGAGTACGGCCACCTGCTTGCCGCGCTCGGCAGCCCGGACCAGCGCATTCACCACGCGCGAATCATCCGATGTCCGGTAGAGCGTCTGCTTGATGGCCAACACCTTGGGATCCACAGCCGCTTCTTCGATGAAGCGCAACACGGAGGCTGCGAACGCCTCGTATGGGTGGTGCACCAGCACGTCGCCCGCCCGCATGACCGCGAAAATGTCCGGCCGGTCCTTGGCCTCCCCTTCGTGCATCAGCCGCGGGGGAATCACAGGCTCCCACTCCGGAAACTGGAGTTCGGGCACGTCCAGGGACGCGATACCGAACAGATCCTTCAGATCAAGTTCGCCGTCGGCATAGAACACGTCCTCCGGCGATAACTGAAGTTCGCGCGCCAGGATGTTCTGGACGTCCTGGGGCGCGGATGAGGCGATCTCGAGCCGCGTCACCGGTGCGAACCGGCGTTCCCGGAGTTCATCGGCAATCATCTCGATCAGGTCATCCGCTTCCTCCTCGTCGCGCCGAACATCGGCGTTGCGCGTGATTCGGAATGGATGGACCCCGACGATCTTCATCCCCCGGAAAAGCTCCTGGATGTGCTCGATGATGACCTGCTCAATCGGCACAAACGCATTCGGGCGGCCCGGGAGCGCAATCCAGCGCCCACGCGACGTGGGGACCTTCAGACGCGCAAAGTGCCCCGTGCCACGCGTGGGGTGCTCCAGCACCACGGCCAGCGAGAGGGACAGATTCGAAATGAAGGGAAACGGGTGTCCCGGGTCCACCGCCAACGGCGTCAGCATCGGGAAGACCTTGCTCAGAAAGTACTCCTGCAGATAGGCCTTTTCCGAGCCTTCAAGGTCCGCGTAGTTGAGGATCTCGATCCCCGCCTCCGCCTTCAGGGCGGGACGAAGCGTTCTTGTCCACAGTTCGGAGATGGCCCGGTACATCGGTCGCACGGCTACATGGGCCAGAGCCAACTGCTCACGGGGCGTGCGTCCATCGGGGGAACGGCGGACCACGCCGGCTGCCACCTGACGCTTCAGGCCGCCTATGCGCTTCAGAAAAAACTCGTCCAGGTTGCTGGTGGCAATCGCCAGGAAGCGGACCCGCTCAAGTAGCGGCGTGCGCTCGTCCAGGGCCAGGTATACCACCCGCCAGTTGAAATCCAGCCAGCTCAGCTCCCGGTTGAAATACAGGGATGGATGATCGAAGTCAGCGCCTTCGGGCACTTCCTGGGCGGTCGTGGCGGTGGGCACTGCGGCGCGCAGCCGCGGCCCGAGGGAGCCGCGCTTGCGGGGAACTGCCGGCTTCCCGGAGACCGCATCGGCTTCGGTGGGTGTGGGAGGCTCGGGAACGGAGCCGTCTGAGGAGTCTCCCGTGTTGGAAAGTCGCGTAACAGCCATCAGTTCAGAAACTCCTGATCTTCGATTCTTCTGCGCAGTTGTTGCAGACCCACCATCTCCTCCTGGAGGGGACGGATCTCCTCGCCCGATTGTTCGGCAACATGTATGCCATGTCTGAGTCGGGCAATCATCTCGTCCAACCGATCCAGTTTGAGCAATGTCATGGCGCCCGAGGCGGCAGCACGGGCATTCTCGTTGAATTGAGGTACGTTTATGCGGCGCTTTCTTTCCCAGTTGTCGGAAGGTTCTTCGCGGTCTGTCAACACCTCGGAAGCCAGTCTCTGAACCGCCGTGCCGTGGGAGCCGCCCAGAAAGACCTGCGGCTTGATCTCGCCGCCCTCAAATTGCTCGACCAATGACGTGGCCATCTGGCGTGCCGCTCCCTCGGTGAACTCGTCCAGCGCCGTCCTCGACAGGATGAAGGACACCATGGGCGCCCCGTGATCCAGCATCAGGCGAAGCAGCGTCTTCTCCTCGGGAAGCGGCTCCTTACCTGCATGCTCCGGTACCTCGGCGGCCTGCGGCTCCGGCTCGGACCGGCCACCCGAGTCCTTTCGCCGCGCCGACTTGGCCGCGTTCAGTTGCCGATCCGCCTTCATGGCCCGTCGCAGGTACACGTCCGGGACATCCAGGACTTCGGCCGCCCGGCGAACATAGGCCTCGCGCATCAGCTGATCGCGGATTCGAGCCACCAGTTTCATGATGGCGTGGTGCGTCCGGGCCCGCGAGTCCGGTTCATCCAGGCTCCCCTTCTTCTTGGCGCGGTCGAAAAGGTAGGCCACGAAGTCCTGCCGTCGATCCCGGATAGCCGTTTCGAAAGCCTCGGCGCCAAACTTGTGTACGAAGGTGTCCGGATCCTCTCCATCGGGCAGCGAAACGATGTACGGCGCCAGTCCAGCCTGCAGCAGGAGGTCAATTC
>JABDJZ010000219.1 GCA_013003255.1 Rhodothermales bacterium | reverse complement strand
ATGTGGGGCATGGTACCGGACCACTCGACGGGGTTGAAGAAGGACTGGTCCCTGAGCATCATCTGCTCCGTGATGGCCGGTAGTCCTTCGGTCCTGAGCATCAGGTCCAGTGTCAGTTCGGGTAGCGTCTCCAGAAACCGCGCGGGAAGGTGCCCGGGGGCATCCGGCTCCGTGGGGGGAGGTGGTGGCAACCCGGGAGTGAGGCCTTTTGGCGCTCCAACGCGCAGGAAACCAAGGGTGTCGATCTGGCTGAAGAATCGGCCACGGCCATGATCGATGGCCTGGACCCGGTTTGTCACCGGATAGTGTCCGGGAGCCTTCACCGTCAGATCCACGACGTATCGTTCGGCGGGCGCGATGACCACGCTTTCCGTCCAGACCGGCTCGGGGAAGGGGCCGACGTCAGTCGCCACCACTTCTAGCGCGTGCCCATCCACGGACCAGTTGAAGGTCCGCGTGTTCGAGACGTTGGTCAGAAACAGCCGGATGCGATCGCCCGAGGATGCGGCCACGTCCCACCGGATTTCGTCATTGGTCAGGAGGACGTTTCCAAACCGGCCCATCAGGGCAAAATTCGCGGCCTCACGGCCGTATGGAACGGGCTCCTCGCCTCGAAGCAGCAAGTCATCCAGAACGAGGTTGTGCTCGGAATCCACCCGCGGCAGCCAGTCCGCATCTACTCGGATGCTGCCGAAGAGTCCTGCATCCTGCCAGATGTCCTCGCGATGGTGCGGGTGGTACCAATACAGGCCTGCATCGGGGAAGCGCAGACGGTAGGTGAAAGAGCGACCCGGTGCGATTGGATCCTGGGTCAGACCGGGCACGCCGTCAAACGCGTTCTCCAGCCGAAGGCCGTGCCAGTGGACGCTGGTCGGCTCCGGAGTGTGGTTATCAACCACCACCACAATCTCCGACCCCCGATCCACCCGAATGAGCGGACCCGGAATCTGCCCATTGAACGCATAACCGGCAATTGTGGCGCCGCCTACCTGGCGAGAAACGGGGCCTGCTGAAAGGCGCAGGGTGTCCCCGTGGGCCAGCGAGACGGTCCGTCCTCGAGTCGCGGGGACCTCGGACTCGGACTCAAGTCGGTATGGCGCAACGGAAGGCCGGGTCTTCTCCATCCCCGGCATCATCCGAACACCTGCCACCATCGGCGGGGCCGTCCACCCGTCCTCCGCCGAAGGCTCCGGCGGCTGGAACGCACTCATCCCGATGAAGCCATGTGCTTCCATCCGGCTGCTCGGAGACAAGCCCCGAAACACCAGGGGACCCGTCCGCACCGTTGTGGCAGAATCCGACTCCGCCGACACCCAGAGCATGTACTTGTTGCGCGCGATCTCGCCGGTCCTACTAACGCCGTTGTCCACGACAGCGAGGCGCCGGAGTCGGTCCAGCGTCGGATCCACCACCCAGGCCACGTAGTGCGAATAAGGACCAAGCTCCTGCGGCGATGGAAGGCCCTCCAATTCGAACTGCACCGTGTAGCGGTGGCGTCCATCCCTGTCGACGTCCACTGTAAAGGGCGTGCCTGCCGGCCGAATCAGGCGTGCCCGCCCCTCGGCCCCAAATACGCGGGCCGAAGGTTCAAGGCGAAAGCAGTAGTTGTCGCCCGGTGCGCACGGAGCACGAGGCACCCCCGTCCCCAGTACCGCCGCCAGCGAAAGAATGAGACCCAGCCAGCTCATCCCAGCTTGATGGCCGTCTCCATCTGGGCGATGCTGTCTCGGAGTTGGGCGGCCTTTTCAAACTCCAGCTTCTCTGCCGCCTCCAGCATATCGTTGCGCATCTGCACCAGGAGGTCGCGCTTCTGGTCCTCGTCCAGATACTTGACCACCGGATCGGCCACCGCCACCTTCTCGTCGGGCCCGACGTAATAATCGTCTCGGCCAGTTTCGTCCTTCTTTTCCTCGGCGATGATCGTGCCCTGCATGATCTGCTCGCGGGACTTGAGAACCGTTTTCGGGGTGATTCCGTGCTCCTTGTTGTAAGCAAGCTGGATCGTCCGCCTCCGGTTGGTCTCGTCCATCATCCGTTCCATCGAGCCGGTGATGTTGTCGGCGTACATCACGATGCGCCCGTTGGCGTTGCGGGCAGCGCGGCCAGCCGTCTGAATCAGGGATCGGTCCGAACGCAGGAAGCCCTCCTTGTCCGCGTCGAGAATGGCCACGAGCGAGACCTCCGGCAAGTCCAGACCCTCGCGAAGCAGGTTCACCCCGATCAGGACCTCGAACTCCCCGAGTCGCAGATCCCGAAGGATCTCGACGCGCTCCAGGGCGGCGATGTCCGAGTGCAGATAGCGGACCTTTACGTTGTAGGACGCCAGGTAGTCGGCGAGGTCCTCGGCCATCCGCTTGGTGAGCGTGGTCACCAGCGTGCGCTCCCCCCTTCGGCCGACCTCCTTGACCTCGTGCAGCAAATCATCAATCTGACCCTTGGAGGGCCGGATGGTGACTTCCGGGTCCGGGATACCGGTGGGTCGAATGATCTGTTCGACAAACACGCCACCGCACTGCTCCAACTCGAAGTCACCGGGTGTAGCGCTTGCGTAAATGACCTGATGCTGCTTGGCCTCGAATTCCTCGAACGTCATCGGCCGGTTATCCAGCGCTGACGGCAGTCGGAATCCGTGCTCGACGAGCGTCAGTTTCCGGGCACGGTCCCCGTTGTACATCGCCCTCACCTGGGGGAGCGTGACGTGGCTTTCGTCAATCACCATCAGGAAGTCATCCGGGAAGTAGTCCAGAAGACAATACGGACGGTCTCCCGGGTTCATCCCCGTCAGATGCCGGGAGTAGTTCTCGATTCCCGAACAGTAACCCACCTCCCGCATCATCTCGATGTCGAAAAGGGTGCGCTGCTCCAGGCGGTGCGCCTCAAGCATCTGGCCATTGTCCCGCAGAACGGCAAGGCGCCAATTCAATTCCGTCTCGATGGACTTGACCGCGGCCTCCACCTTGTCCTTCGGGGTGACGAAAATCTTGGCGGGATAGATGGTCAGGAACTGCTCGGTGGACACATCCTGACCGGTCTTCGGGTCAAAGACGGAGATCTTTTCGACCTCGTCTCCCCAGAAGGCTACGCGATACGCCCGGTCTTCCAGATAGGCCGGGAAGATCTCGACGACATCGCCACGGACCCGGAACGTGCCCGGCTCAAACTCCACGTCGTTGCGCGAATAGAAAATGGCGATCAGCCGGCGCAGCAGGTCATTGCGCTCGATGGTCATTCCGCTGCTCACCTGCACGATCTCGGCCTTGAACTCATCAGGAGATCCGAGGCCGTAGATGCAGGAAACGCTCGCCACCACGATGACATCCTTCCTCCCGGAAACCAACGAACTGGAGGTCCTCAGCCGGAGTCGATCGATGCGATCGTTGATCGACATGTCCTTCTCGATGTACGTATCCGAGTGGACGATGTAGGCTTCGGGCTGATAGTAGTCGTAGTAGGAGATAAAGAACTCGACGGCATTGTTCGGGAAGAACTGCTTCAGCTCTGCATACAGCTGTGCCGCCAGCGTCTTGTTGTGGCTGATGACCAGAGTGGGTCTGCCTGCCTGCGCGATGACGTTCGAAATGGTAAAGGTCTTCCCGGTACCCGTGGCCCCCAGCAGCGTCTGGTACTGGTCACCACGATCCAGTCCTTCCAGCAATTCTTCGATGGCCTTCGGCTGGTCCCCCGTTGGCTTGAACTGGGATTCGAGCTCGAAAGCGGTCAGAGATTCAGGCTGCATGCATTCCGTCAGATTGGGCCGGTCCACCATACTCTCTCGAAGGGGATCCGGTCCTTGATGGCGCCGGCTTCAGCCCTCCGAAAAATCGTCGATAGGAAGAGTGGGGCCAGCTCACTAGAGGAACGCGATGACTGTAGAGCAGAAATTCTGGAAACCCGGAGAGGAACTCACTCCGGGGCAGGCGCACTGGGTGCTGGCGCTGGGTGATCGCCACCAGATTGAGGTCGCCTACCCGGCGATTCGGAAGGCCTACCCGGACGCCATCATCGTTTCGGGATCTACCTCCGGCGAGATTGTGGGGACCGAAGTGTCCGATGACCGGGTTGCCGTCACGGCCGTCTCCTTTTCGCACACGGCACTCAGGGCTGCCTCAAGGACCATCGTAGATGATGCCTGCAGCCATCGTATCGGCGTCGAACTGGCCACCGAACTCGCGGGCGAAGACCTGTCGCACGTCTTTGTCCTTTCGGACGGATCCGGCGTGAACGGAACGTCGCTCGCCAAGGGCTTCAATGAAGCCGTTCCGGCGGGTACGCTGGTGACAGGAGGCCTTGCCGGCGACGGCACCCGGTTTGAAAGGACGCTGGTCGGACTGGATGGCCCTCCTGAGCCCGGCCAGGTTGTGGCCCTGGGCTTCTACGGAACCAAGCTCGGCATCGGGTTCGGATCTTCCGCCGGCTGGGCGCCATTTGGCCCTGCCCGGACGGTCACCGACTCCGCGGCCAATATCCTCTACGAACTGGACGGCAAGTCTGCGCTTGATCTCTACAAGCGTTACCTGGGCGAGGCAGCCGAAGATTTGCCCGGATCGGCTCTCCGCTTTCCGCTGTGCCTCATGATGCCGGATGGTCGCCAAATTGTCCGGACCATCCTGGCCGTCAACGAGGAAGACAAGTCCATGACGTTTGCCGGCGACATCCCCGAAGGGACCACCGTCCGATTCATGCACGCCTCCTACGAAGACCTTCTGGACGGTGCCGCGGAGGCCGCGGAACACGCCGGCCAGCGGCTTGCGGGAACAGCCGAACTGGCCCTCCTGGTAAGCTGCGTGGGCCGCCGAATCGTCCTAGGCGAGCGTGCCGAGGAGGAAACCGAAGTGGTCCGGCACGTGATCGGTCCGCACGCCCATATCGCCGGGTTTTATTCCTACGGCGAGCTGGCGCCCACCGAACAGGCCGACTGGTGCGAATTGCACAACCAGACCATGACCATCACCACGCTCAGGGAGGCCGCTTGATGCATCGGCTGCTCGAACGCCAGATTGGAAAGTACCTGAGTGAATCGCAGGTCCAGGACCCCGCACTGTCGGAGTTCCTGGCCGCGATCCAGCGAACCTACGAACAGCATGATGCCGACCGCCGCTTGCTGGAGCGGTCCATGGAGCTCAGCTCTGATGAGTTGTATGAGTCCAATCAGCGACTCAAGGAAGAGATGGCCAATCAGGAGTTGGTCCTTGAACGGCTTCGTGATTCCATGGAGAGCCTGACCGGGACCGACAGTGGCGAATCGGACGCCGTATCTCTCAGTGGGCTGCTGAAGTACCAGATTGATCTCCGAATGGCCGCCGAGGTGCGGCTCCGAGATCAGGAACAGCGACTGAAGCTGGTCCTCGGTGC
>JABDJZ010000111.1 GCA_013003255.1 Rhodothermales bacterium | reverse complement strand
ACCCGACGACGGGCGAACAGGCCGATCCCGAAGAGGACGGCGAAGTAGGCGGCAAGGGTGAGGTAGAGCCAGGGCACGGGCAAGGGGAGCTGGGCGGGGCGAAGATAGGGCCTGGGGAAGTCCCCGGACGTTCCCGGGGCAGACCCCGGTGCCGGGCTAACGGCGCTCAGAATCGTGTTTCAGACCCTATCTTACGGTTTAGCCCTGTTTCCAGAGTTGCCCGCAAAGTCGGCGACCAGCTGAGGGAAGCCGGAGCCACATCAATCCCGGGAGGGATCACGCAACTGGATGAACGGACCACTCAGAATAGTCCTGGCGGATGACCACGGGATGATGCGCGCCGGCATCTCGGCCCTCATCCGTTCCATGTCGGAGTTTGACGTGGTCGGGGAGGCGGAGAACGGCCTCGATCTGCTGGACCTGGTCCGGGACCTGAAGCCGGACATTGCTGTCCTGGACATCTCCATGCCGGGGATGTCGGGGACCGATGCCGCCGCCCGGATCAAGAAGGACTACCCGGAGGTCCGGACCATCGCCCTTTCCATGCACAAGACCGAGGACTGGGTGCTTCGTGCGCTGCGTGCCGGTGTGCAGGGCTACGTGACCAAGGATGCCACCGCGGTGGAGCTCAAGGAGGCCCTGCGTGCAGTGGCGGGCGGGGACATGTACCTGTCGACCAAGATCTCGCGTCAGATTGTGACGCGCCTCCTTTCGGATCCCGAGTCCGGGTCCCGGTATGACCAGCTTTCGGACCGTCAGCGTGAGATCATCACCCTGGTGGCTGACGGCAAGACCACCAACGAGATCGCTGAGGTGCTGCACCTGAGTCCCAAGACGGTCGAGTGGCACCGGTCCCAGATCATGGATCGCCTTGGGATGAACAGTCTCGCTGAGTTGATTCGCTATGTGGTTCGGATCGGCGTGCTGGATC
Source organism: Rhodothermales bacterium (assembly GCA_013003255.1). Lineage (GTDB taxonomy): Bacteria > Bacteroidota > Rhodothermia > Rhodothermales > UBA10348 > JABDJZ01. Next base: position 5,098 of record JABDJZ010000111.1, on the reverse strand, counting down.
CCTGACCGGGAGCGCAGCTGGAAGTCTGGCCCGCGAAGGCAGTCGGCTGAGGAAGGCGCGGCTGCGGGCGGCCCACTGAGCGAGGTCCCGGCGCAACCGCACGCCAAAAAAAAAAGGGCTGCCGCGCTGTCCCCTGAACAACACGGCAACCCAAACGGACATGGGGGCCGTTAGGCGCCGACCCACGCGATGTCCATAGAAGTATCGGGATAGGAGGCAGATTCGTCTACCAGTGAACTCCCCGGGATGGGCCGGTATTTCTACCGGAACGGATCACGAAAGGCGACTACCTTTGAGGTGAATCAGCCATCGGAGCCTTGAAACGACCATTCCTTCTCCTAATCGCCATCCTCACGGCGATTCCTGCAATGGCCCAGCGCACGGGCTACTACCGCTTCCCGGCACTACACGGCACTACGTTGGTCTTCTCGGCGGAGGGCGACCTGTGGCGTACTGATCTTTCGGGAGGCGACGCGGTCCGCTTGACCACGCACCCGGGCCAGGAACGCTACCCCGTGATGAGTCCGGATGGGTCCCAGGTGGCCTTTTATGGAGCCTACGAGGGCGAGGACGAACTGTACGTGATGCCGGTAGCAGGTGGAGCGCCGACGCGACTTACCTGGGACGGAGGCGGATCTCGACCCGTCTCCTGGAGCGAGGACGCAGGGGTGGTCTACATGACGCCGCGCTATTCGACGCTGCCCGACTTCAGGTTGGCCACGATCAACCCCGAGACCTGGGATCGATCGCGTGTCCCGCTGAATCAAGCTGCTGATGGTGTTTATGCCGAGGATGGCACGCTGTGGTTTGTTCGCATGCCCAGACAGGCAAGCAACTCACGCTGGTACAAGGGGGGCACGGCACAGACGCTTTGGAAATGGCACCCGGACGATGCAGAGGCCGAGTTGGTGGTCACGGACTGGCCAGGAACCACCAAGCTGCCACGACCACACGGGGACCGCGTCTACTTTCTTTCGGACCGCGGGGGGAAGGGGATGAATGTCTGGTCGATGCACATGGATGGCTCGGACTTCCAGCGCCACACGGATCACATGGACTGGGACATCCAGGAGCACACGCTCCACGGAGACAACCTGGTCTACCGGCTGGGCGGGGACCTGTATCACCTGGACCTTTCCACCGGCCAGGAGGCCAGAATTCCGATATCCCTGGTTTCGGACTTTGACCAACGGCGCGAAACCTGGGAGCAGGAGCCCATGCAGCACCTCTCGTCGTGGAGTGTTTCGCCTGATGGCAAGCGTGTAGCGTTGGCCGCGCGGGGCGAGGTATTCGTGGCCCCGGCCGGGGAAGAAGGCCGGCTTGTGCACGTGTCCAGGGACTCGGGCGTCCGATTCCGTTCGGCCCGTTTTGCGCCTGACGGTACCCACCTGCTGGGCATTTCCGATGCCTCGGGCGAGTTGGAGTGGTGGCGCCTGCCGGTCGATGGCATCGGGGTTCCCTCCCAAATTTCGAGTGGGATGGCGCACCTGAAGCAGGACGGCGTTCCATCGCCCGATGGGAAGTGGCTGGTCCACCCGGATTACGATCGAAATCTCTGGCTGCTGAATCTGGAAAAAGGCACGTCGCGGAGGATTGGCGAACCCTCACCGATCTGGACAGGACAGGGTCCGAGCCCGGCGTGGTCTTCGGACAGTCGGTACGTGGCCTTCGAAAACGCTCTCGTGAACCGGATGGCCACGCTATACGTGCACGACGTGGCCGAGAACCGGACTACCGAGGTGACCACGCATCGCTATGAGGACTACGCCCCAGCTTTCGGGAAGAAAGGGGACTGGCTGTATTTCCTCTCGGATCGGACCCTCACCTCGTCTGTGGGCAGTCCCTGGGGGGCGCGCGCGCCGGCGCCACACTTCGAGAACCAGACCCGCATCTATGCGATCCCAATCAAGGAAGGGGCTCGGTGGGCGTTTCGGGTACCGACCGAAACAGATGTCAAACCTGATTCGACGGAGCGTCCGACGACCTTCAGCCTGACCGAGAGTGTCCACGAGGCTCCAGTCCCGCGCGGCAATTACGCGGCGCTCTCATCCAATGACAAGCGACTGTTTTACCTCTCCCAGGATTCCGGTTGGAATCTGGTGGCCGTCGATCTGGAGCCGGAAGCCAAGCCGGTTGTCCTGGTTGAGGGTGTCTCGGGCTACGACCTCAGTGCCGACGGATCGAGCATTCTGGTGAGAAGAGGGTCCACGCTTGCGGTCATTCCGGCATCTTCGGGGGCCAAGGCAGACCTCGACAAGGGCAAGGTGGATCTGTCGTCCTGGAAGATCCCCGTCGATCCGCCGGCGGAGTGGCAACAGATGTTTGTGGACGCGTGGCGTCTCCACCGCGACTATTTCTGGGATCCCAACATGCATGGCGTCAACTGGGAGGCCGTGCGGGCCCAGTACGAACCCCTGGTCGAACGCGTGACATCCAGGGAGGAGTTGACCGACATCCAGGCCCAGATGATTTCGCACCTGTCCCTGATGCACTCCAACGCACGGTCCGGCGAGGTGCGCGAGGGCAATGACGACATTCAGCCGGCGTCGCTCGGGGGCATGTATGAGCGTGTGGAGAGCGGCTTCCGGGTTACACACGTCTATCGGACGGACCCGGACCTGCCGGGTGAGCGGGCCCCGTTGGCACGGTTGGACGTAGGAGTGGGTCCGGGCGCGGTGATCACCATGGTTGATGGCGAGTCCACTGCCGGCGCCCCCGATCTGGGCGTCTTTCTGAGAGGCAAAGCCGGCCAGCCCGTTCGGCTCCGCGTCATGGAAGGTGATTCGACCCGGGACGTGATCGTGGAGGCGGTCAGCATCGGGGAGGAGCGTGATCTCCGCTATGACGATTGGGAGTACACCCGGAGGCTGCAGACGGAGGAGGACGGAGATGGCCAGATAGGCTACGTCCACCTGCGGGCGATGGGCTCCTCCAACATCGCCGAGTGGACTCGGGATTTCTACCCGGTGTTTAACCGGGCTGGCCTGATCCTGGACTTCCGCCACAACAACGGCGGCAACATCGATTCCTGGATTCTCCAGGACCTGGTGCGTCGGCCGTGGATGTATTTCCAGGGTCGTAGCGGTGGCCCCTTCTGGAACATGCACTACGCCTTCCACGGTCACATGGTGATGCTGGTGGACGAACGCAGTGCCTCCGATGGAGAGGCCGTGGCCGATGGCTTTCGCAGACTCGGCCTGGGTACAGTGATCGGAACGAGGACCTGGGGTGGTGAGATATGGCTTTCGGGATCCAACCGGCAGGTAGACTCAGGCGTGGTTCGGGCATCCGAGGCCGGCGTCTACGGCGCAGAGGGTGAGTGGCTGCTCGAAGGCTGGGGCCTGGAGCCGGACATCGTCGTGGACAACCTGCCCCGTGCCACCTTCGACGGCAGAGATGCGCAGCTGGAGGCGGCGATTGCCCATCTGCAGGAGCTCATTCGCACCGATCCGCGGGGGATGCCGCCCCCACCACCCTACCCGATTGTGGTGCCTGGCGAAGGATTCCCGACGCCCTGGCGCAGCCGATACTAGCTACCCGAGCGGCGTAACGATGGTCGGCCGGACATCGATCACAATGACGGGATCAACAATACCCGTAGCGCGAAGTGCCGGGCCGAGCATGCGTTCAACGGCGCGACGGGTGTTCTCGTGCGGGTAGTCGGACGTCGCCAGGAACTCCCTGGCCCGTTGGCGCATGGCCGGTTGGAGTTGGCGCAGCGCTGCCAGTGACTGGGCCTGCCCGCTGGACCTGTACATGCGTGCCCAACCGACATCCACCTGCTCCTCCAACTGCTCAAGGTCAGGCTCCACGGCAAACACCTCGAGCGCCGGCAATCGCACGAACACCGTGTCTCCGGACAGGCGTATGTCCTCGCCGGACAGCACGCTTGCATCAAAACCGTAGGCCGCCCGCCCCGGGGCTCGGACCGTCGCCACCGTGGTACCCAGATCCAGGTTCAGCACGCCGGGTAGCAGTCGCTTGGACGACTCGGAAATGACCGACGTGGTAAAGGTGATTGTGCCTGTGATCAGGAAGGACTCGGGCTGCTCCCGGAGGAAAGTGTCGACTACTACGGTCCTGACCTCGGACTCCGTGACCGAGGGGCGAAGGACGGCAAGCACGATCACCACGATCCCGGCCAGAACCGAGACGGCCACAATCGCATACATGATGGCCCGAGTGGTGCGCATGAGAGTAGATATGAGGCGTATCCTTGGGTTCCAAACCTCCAAGCAGCATGTCCCGACGGTACCTCTTTCTTCTGGCATTTTCGACCGTATTGGTCAGTGGTTGCGCGCCACCGACTTCGGAGGTTCTGGTCTTCTCAAAGACCAACGGCTATCGGCACAGTGCCATTGAGGCCGGTCAGGATATGATGCGCCGGCTGGCCGCCGAAGAAGGATGGAATCTGGAAATCACGGAGGACTCTACGGTGTTCGCAAGCGGCGCTTTGCAGCAGAAAGATGCCGTGGTCTTCCTGCTCACTACCCAGGACGTGCTCGGGGCCGCCGGCCAGCGCGAGATGGAGCGCTTCATCCAGGCCGGAGGAGGATATGTAGGCATTCATTCGGCCTCGGACACCGAGTATGACTGGCCCTGGTACGGCCGACTGGTCGGAGGGTATTTCACCGGGCATCCGCCGGGAACACCAGAGGGCACCATCACGGTGGTGGACTCGACGTTCGGGGCGACCAGCCACCTGCCGGCCACGTGGGACAAGGTGGACGAGTGGTACGACATCCGCTCCACCAACGGGTTCAGAAACACCCTGCTCACGGTGGACGAGTTCTCGTACAAGACCCCAGAGCAGGGTCCTGTGAACAGTCGCCGCGAAATCGCGTGGTACCACGAATTCGACGGCGGTCGCTCCTTTTATACGGCCCTGGGACACACCGAGGAGTCCTACGAGGACCCGCTCTTCGTGGAGCATGTCCGAGGCGGGCTGGTGTGGGCCATTGGAGAACCCGGGGCACGTGACTACAGTGCGGCAACGGTTCGGCCCCGTGACGACGAGTTTGTGGTGACGGTGCTGGCTGACACGCTGAACGAACCGATGGAACTGGACGTCCTGCCGGGTGGCGACGTACTGTTCGTG
>JABDJZ010000092.1 GCA_013003255.1 Rhodothermales bacterium | reverse complement strand
AGCCCTATCTGACCGCAGGTCCGGTCTTCTCCATCCCGCGTTCGAGCGATGAGGAGTATGACGAGTCGCTCGAGGATGTCACCGTGGCCGGCAACATCGGCTTTGGACTCGAAATCAGCGCGGGCGGCTTGAAGCTGCTGCCCGAGTTTCGCTACGTGGTTGGCGTGACGCCCTTCGTCAAGAACGAGTTCACGCTGGGTGGCCGGACGTTCGTCGCCGAGAAGAATGACCAGCGTTCGAACAGCGCGATGCTGCGGTTGGGAATCCTGTTCTAGATGGGGCGGCTGTTGAAGACGAACCCCACCCTTGATTCGTCCAGCCCGGTGACCCTGTCGCCTCTTCGATTCCTCGGAGCATTCCTGCTGCTGGTCCTGCTCGCAGCCTGTGATGCCTCGGAGCCGCTGGGGCCGGAAGGCGACCTGGATGATCCACCGTTGTCCGAGCTGTCCGTGACGGTGAGTGCCCTTCCGCCGTTGGTAGGAATGGCTCTGGACACCTACCGGAGAGATGGGACGCGGACCGCGGGTGCCGCACTCGCCTACTCCGATGGCGAGACGGTTCACGTAACGGTTGATGGGGGACGGACCTGGAATCATGAGCTGTTTCAGGCCAATGCGTGGGGTGTCTCTCCGCTTGGAGAGGTGGTGTTTGCCAGAGACCTTGGTACGGCCAGCCATGCGCTGACCGTTGGTTCGAACGGGGAAGTGGCTGTAGAACTTCACCGAAACCCGCCCACAATCCGCTTCTACCGCGATCACGGAGCCACGGCGGTGTCGGAGGTGAGTCCGCGCGGGTCAGCGGTGCTCGGCCACTTCGACTGGTTCGTCAGCACGGCAATGCGCTTTGACCCGTCCGGCGTTTTCCACGCCACGGGTGTACTCGGCAGGCAACAAGGGTACCTGACATCCTCCACCATGGGAGCCGGCTACGGTGTCAATGGCTTTACCGAGTCTTTGGGCGGCCGCAACTCCATTCATGTACTCCCGGACCGGACCAAGCTGGCGGCAGGCCATCGAGCCATCTATAGATGGGGGCCGTTCGGAGACTCCGGCCTCCTGCGGGTGACGGGAGCCAGTGCTGATGGTGGAACGCTCGTAAGCAGCCCGGACGGTGTGCTGCTACTGGACCACAACGAGGGCTGGATGCTCTCCGAAGATTCGGGTGACTCGTGGACTCCTCTCGGGGAGAGTCCAGGCGAGCCGTTGACGCTCCTGGATGACGGAACGGCAGTGGCTGCGTCCTATATCCAGCCTGGTGTTTGCTGCCGGCTGGACCGTGTCCGACTCGAAGACCTGCAGGCAGAGCGCATCGGCCCGCCGCCGGTTACCGAGAATGTGTTTGCGGAGGACGGCTTCCCGTGGGTGTTTGCTACCCGGACGGGGGTTCACCAGCGGATGCACATGGACGGGGGAGCCGATACCTGGACCCACCAGGAGGTTACTGCGCTTCCAAGCTGGGAGGCCGGATTGTGGGCTGCAGTCAGAGTCGGTGGCTTGGTCCTGACCAACCTGGATGTCCCCGGCTGCATCACCAGGAGCCTTGCGCGGGTGGGGCAGCGGGTACTTGCCGCGTGCCATCAGGGTATGGGAGTGGTAGTGAGCGATGATCTCGGTGCCACCTGGCAGTCCGTCGGCGGACCGGACGGATCCGTCACGGTGGTGAATGACACGCTGGTATACGGAACGTCCCGGTCGGGTGACTTCTTACGCTCCCACGATGCCGGACTCACCTGGGAATTGGGCGGAGACCAGGGGGGGAACGAGCTCAACGGCCTTGTGTCGGGCGACGGCTCGGGAATCGTGCTTGCTGCGACCCACCACAACCAACTTCTCCGCTCGGATGACCACGGTGCATCCTGGAATCTGGCGGGTGAGGGGCTACCTCCACCGCGTCAGGAGGACGGCGTCTGGGTAAACCCGGGTGAGCCTACGGCGGTGGCTTACGATGCAAGAAGCGGCGCCTTCTTCCTGGGGACCGTGAGTTGGATGTTCGTCTCCGGCGATGGGGGCCTGCGCTGGAGTGAGGTCGACGGCAGTCCGTTCGGCATCAGGGCCTTGAGTGTCGACCCGGATCACGGAGCGGTGGCTACTGACCGGTTCGGACGAATGTGGCTGTTTCGGGCGGACCGGGACTAGCCGGTCGTGCGCAGACTGGCGCGGCGGACCCGCCGGCTCCCCCGGGCGCCAGCCGCAGCAGCCCAAAAAACAAAGCGGGGCGCCACCCGTCTGGGTAGCGCCCCGCTTCAATTTGGATCACTCCTGCTCCTCAGATCAGGCGATGCCGGCGAAGAACCGGAAGCGCCGCTCGTCAACGGAGTAGGGGAGATTCTTTATGGGTCTGCGACCTTCGGCCCATTCCGGTGCGTCCCGGCCTACCATTGAACGCTCACTGTAGAAGTGGCGCGTTTCAACGGAGAAGGGGCGTACGTCAGGGCGCGAGCGGCGGACATGGTCCGCGATGCGCAGCGCAGTTTTCCAGCCCGGGACCTCCGAATGGGGGGTCAGGCTTGTGTAATCAATCGGTGTTTTCTGGGTCGGGGCGAAAGCACTGAACTGGTAGGGATCAAGGATGACATTTCTGTACGTCCTCTGTCCCCGGTAACGTGTTTCGACCCGGTTCCGGATCACCCAGGCTACCAGCACCTGCTCTTCGGGACGCTTGGTCTCGGAGAAGATGGCGCGTGCGAGCCAAAGTGTTTCGGAATCGATCTTCTCAGGCGGAAGAGGCGCCATCCTTTTGGGATGGAGGAGAGCCTCTTCATATGGGGTCATCGTCTCGGTCACGTCCACCCGGTTCGCCATCACTTCCGTGAAGGTAACTGGGCTGGACAGGATCGAATCGCGCTGACCTGTAAGCGCGAAGACGCCTGTGAAGCTCAGAAAGCAAGCAGCATAAAGGGCTACTGGCTTCTGTCTCATGGCTTCTTGCGGTTGGTTATACAATTCAAAGCGCCAAAGGGCCGTAGCAGGGGCCACGTCACCGTTGGCGACGAACAACACAGTGTGTCATTCGAGCCGCCCTCTACGAGTAGGGGGTAGGCGGGTTTCAGAATGCGTACGGGGCTTAACACTATGTGTGTCAATGAGTTATGGGCTTGTTATCCGTATTCACCCGGCGTTCAACGCCGGTTCACTACGGGTTCACTCACCCTCTGCCTAACCTCAACGCAAGCTTCGTGCCCAGTGCTAAAAGCGCTTCCATTTTTCCGTAGTCTGACCCCGTTTCCTCCCTGAAGAGGGCACGCTGTCACAAGAAGTAACCGACCACTGCCCAAATGGCGCATATTGTTGCAGATTCAGGCATTCCGGGCGTTTTTGATGCGCTTTCGGGCTTTGGGACGGTGGAACTCATGGATCCCGTTCGGATGTCCGCGTCGACCCTGGCGCAGGCGGACATTTTGATTGTCCGAAGTGTGGCCCGGGTTGGGAAGGAAATGCTGAATGGCACCCGGATTCGCATGGTTGGGTCAGCCACGGCCGGAACCGATCACGTGGACCTGGACCTGCTGAGGGACCGGGAAATCGCGTTCTACCACGCTCCAGGCGCCAATGCGGACTCGGTCGCGGACTACGTGATGACGGCGCTTCTCACCATTTCGGTGCATCGAAACGAGCCCCTGGAAGGGCGCATCCTTGGCGTCGTGGGACACGGTCAGGTGGGCAGTCGCGTCGCGCGCCGTGCCGGCGGTCTGGGCATGTCGGTTGAGGTTTGCGATCCGCCCCTGGAGGCGGCCATCGCCGAGTCCGTACGGCGCGGGGTTTCTTTTCCGCTTACTGGCAGCCTGGATCTGTCGTTCTGCGGTCTGGACGAGATGCTGCCCCGCGTAGACGTCCTGTCAATTCACACCCCGTTGACGGTGGCGGGTCCCCATCCCACCCGACATCTGATGGACGGGTCGCGTCTCGGCGCCTTCGGGGGGTGGCTGATCAATACCGCCCGCGGCGCGGTGGTGGACAACGCTGGTCTGCGTGGACTGCTGGACGCCGCCAAGGGGCCCTCTGGCGTCGTCCTCGACGTCTGGGAGGGCGAACCGCTGCCGGACCCACGGCTTGCCCGGATGGTGGATATCGGCACCTGTCACGTGGCCGGCTATGCCACGGACTCCAAGTGGCAGGCCACCCGCATGATGGCCGAGGCGGTGGCCGATTTCCTCGGGCAAGAGATCGGCCCAGAGGGCGACAGCCGGCTGCCGACGATTTCGATGGAGGCGCCGGCCGTGACGAGCGATGCAGGGGCAACCGGCCGGGGCCAATACAACAAGTGGCTCCTTGACCTGGCCCTCCGGATGTGCCCGCTCGACCGGGACCACGCCACCCTCAAGCAGGTTCTCGAACAACGCGACCCTGGCCGCGCCTTCGAAGCCGCGCGATCAGGCTACCCGGGCCGTCGCCTCATGAGGCGCCATCAAGTCACGGGCGTACCGGGCCGTTTGCGGGCAGCGGTTGAACGCGGCCTGACGGCCGAACCCGTATAGGCCCGGCAGCGCAACCGGTCTAGCTTCGGCGGCCCAACCGGTTCAGTCCCGGTAGCCGTAGCTCTTCAGGAAGGTGTCCTTGTTGCGCCAGTCGTCCCGCACCTTTACGAACAGCCGCAGGAAGACAGGTCGCTGGAGGAATTCCTCGATGTCCACCCGGGCGGCCATGCCTACAGCCTTCAGTGCCTTGCCGCCCTTGCCGATCAGGATGCCTTTCTGGCTGTCGCGCTCGACCACGATTTCGGCCTCAATGACATCCTTCTCGCCCTCGCGCTCCGTGTAGTCTACGATGTTGACCTGGGTGGCGTATGGGACCTCCTGCCGGTAACGCTCGAAGATCTTCTCCCGCACGATCTCGGCCACAAAGAACCGCTCAGGGTGCTCGCTGATCATTTCCTCGGGGTACATCGGAGGGCTGAGCGGGAGGTGTTTCGTGATCACCTTCAGCAACGTGTCGATGTTGTGACCCTTCAGCGCTGAAACCGGAACGATATCCACGAACTCGCGGTGGCCCTGGTAGGCCTCAACCAGAGGCAGCGCCTGCTCCTGGGGAATCCGATCCATCTTGTTGAGAACCAGGATGACGGGCTTATCGCCCAGGTATTCCAGAGACAGGGTGTCGGGCGTGTCGAACGTGGCATCAGCCAGGAAAAGCACCACATCCGCATCTCGAACGGCCGCGGTCACGGTCCGCATCATGCTGCGCTGAAGACCATAGTTGGGCTTGATGACACCCGGGGTATCCAGCAGGATCAGCTGGAAGCCGGGGTCGGACAGGATACCGAGCACCCGAGTCCGGGTGGTCTGCGGCTTCCGCGTAACAATCGAGACCTTCTGCCCGATGAGTTGGTTGACGAGCGTGCTCTTGCCGACGTTGGGTCGGCCAAGAAGGGCCGCGTAGCCACAGCGATGGGTTGTCGGGTCGGTCATGTGCTAGGCTTTAACGAGGAAGGCCATGTCGCGGACGGCCTGCTCCAGGCCCACGAACACGGCGCGCGCCACAATGGCGAAACCGATGGATACCTCGTCAAGGTGCGGCATGCCGTCCTGAAAGGTGTCGTAGTTGTCATAGTCCAGGCCGTGGCCTGCGTGAAGGCCGAGGCCCAGTTCTCGGGCCAGCGCTCCTCCGGCCGCCAGCCGGCCCAGGACCTGTTTCCGCTCGGCGCCTCGCGAGTTCGCGAAGTCGCCGGTATGGAGTTCAATAGCATCCGCCCCCAGGTCAGCCGCAGCCCGAATCTGCTCCGGGTCCGGATCGACAAACAGCGAGACTTCGGGGATGCCGGCGTCGTGAAGCTGTGGAATGACGGTTTCGAGGCGCTTGCGCGACGCCACGACGTCGAGACCGCCCTCGGTAGTCACCTCCTCACGGCGCTCCGGCACCAGTGTGGCCAGTTCAGGACCGACTTCGCAGCAGATGGAGACAATCTCTGCCGCTGTGGACAATTCGAAGTCCAGCTTGGAACGCACCGTCTTTCGAAGCAGACGGACATCACGATCCGTGATGTGGCGCCTATCCTCCCGGAGGTGGAAGACGATGCCATCCGCACCACCCAATTCACAGAGGAGCGCCGCCTGAACGGGATCCGGAAAGGTCTCCTTCCGCGCGTTGCGGAGGGTGGCAATGTGATCAATGTTGATCAGCAGGCGGGTGCGCGTCATCGAATGCCCGGGCAACGAAAGTGGGGTGGAATTGTCCTAACAGGGAGGAAGCATAACGGATTCGTGATACCATAAAGGCTCTGTGGAGTTTTGAAGCCCTTTTGAGTTTGGCGTGATCCGCGTTGTATTTCGGAAGATGCCCGTATATTTTCCTTGATCGCGTCCGCTGAGTTCCGGCCGTGACGTTCCCAGCTCCGGTAGCCCACCACATCACCCCCGACGCACAATGGCCGCAAGCAGCCAGGCCGTAAACAAGGCCATCCAGTTAATTCTCGCGATTGTAATCGTTGGACTCGGTTACTTCCTGTACGTGTCCATTACGGAGCCCTATGAGGCCGTGGAGCGTCAGCGTGAGATCACCCGGATGACCCGTGACCGCATGCAGCAGGTGCGCACCGCGCTGTCCACTTACCGCCAGGAGAACGAGCGCTTCCCTGGATCCATCGACTCGCTCCATATGTGGGTCATGTCGGATTCGCTGATGGTCAGCAAGACGGATTCCATCTTCGGAGCCGGCTTCGTTCTCGATTCGCTCATCTTCTCGCCCCGCACGGGCAAGAAGTTCGAATACGCCCTGAACGACACTTCTCAGGTAAACATCTACCTCCTGTCTGATCCTGATTCCGATGATCGAATTGGATCACTCACCCCGGACGTGACGCTTCTGAACGCGGCAAGCTGGGAGTAATGGATCCGGGATCTCCCGGGTCGGACAAAGTTTGATGGGCGCCCAAGCCAGTGCAGGTATTGCGTTCTCTGACCGGGCGCTTCGGTATGCCGAGGTTCAGGAGTCCGAGCGCGGTTTTCGACTCCTCCGGCTGGGCCAGTGTGACTTCGACTTCGATCTTAACCGAAGTCTGACCGACCCACACGCGGACCAGGAACGTGCCATCATAGGCGAGGCGCTCGTGGAGGCGTTGGGTACCTCGGACTCACGGCGGATCCGTGCAGCACTCCACCCACCGCTCTGCAGGTCCTTTTTCTCGGCGCACTCCGGCGAGGATCCTGTGCCCGCAGTCAGTTTCGAGGCCGGACTGCTGGGATTCGCAAACGAGAGCGGAAATGGAATCGGTGCCGACGCGGCTGCGCAGTCGGGGGACACCGAACTTCTCCATGTGACATCCATCCGGCCCGTGGTGCTTGAGAACCTCGGCGCTATTGTGGCGGATTTGCAGGCAGAGGACGCGCAGGCGGTCTCCGCGCTACGAGCATCAGCAGAAGTCGTGCGGCTCGGAGGCGTCAACCTGGTGGACGGACTCTGTGTACTGGCCATCGGATACTTCGACAATCTCTTCGAATTGGCGCTCCTTGACCGTACCGGTTGGCGATATGCCACGCATGCCCGCGGGCTGCCCAGCCTGGAAGATTCGGTTTTCCACATCACCGAGACCCTTGGGCAGATGAACTGGACGCCGGCCGAGGTATCGCGCGTGCTCTGCTTCGGGTCCCTGCGCGTGCCGGAGGCCATTGAAGTGCTGTTCCCGGGCCGGGTTCAGGTGATGAATCCGCTCAGCCTTCTGGAATTGGACCCGGACAGCCTGGATCCGGACTACGCAGCGGCCGAATTCGTCCCATCCGTGGGCGCCGCCCTGCTCTAGTGCGGATCATTGCGGGCAGCCTGAAACGGCGCACCCTTTCCATCCCGAAGGGGCTCGATGTCAGACCAACTACGGACCGGGTTCGTGAAGCGGTCTTCAGCTGGATCGTCAGCCGTGTGGACCTGGAGGGTCTGAACGTGCTTGACCTGTTCGCCGGATCCGGAGCGCTGGCCTTCGAGGCCATCTCCCGAGGTGCTGACGAGGCGCTGCTGGTGGAGAAGTCCCCACGGATAGCCGACGTCATCCGACAGAACGCAGACCATCTGGGGATCTCCGACCAGGTGCGCGTGGCCTCTGCGGATGCCTTGACCTGGCTGGGGCGATCAAGCGCGCAGTTTGACTTGGTCTTTGCGGATCCGCCCTACGACTACCCGGACTTCGAAAGCCTGCCTGACGCGGTGCTCAGTCGCCTCACGCCGGACGGCATCCTGATTCTTGAACACGGCAAGCCGGGTCAGTATGAGGAGCATCCGCAGTTGGTGGACCAGCGCCGGTATGGCCGGACCAACGTTGCTTTCTTCCGTCCCGATGCGGACACTGAAGAAATCGCAGAGGACACCTGATGGCCGAGAACAAGAACCTGGCGCTGTACCCGGGCTCCTTTGACCCGTTCACGTACGGCCACCTGGACATCCTGACCCGCGCCAGCCGGCTCTTTGACGAGGTAGAGGTTACCGTCGCGGTCAATACCAGCAAGAAGCACCTCCTCTCGGTAGAGGAGCGCTGCGACCTGATCCGTGAGTGTGTGACGCACCTTCCCAACGTCTCTGTGGCTTCATTCGAGGGACTGCTGGTGGACCATGCCCGGGATCGCGGTGCTCTGGCACTCGTGCGGGGCCTTCGTCAGGTAAGTGATTTTGATTTCGAATTCCGGATGGCCTTCGCGAACAGGCGTCTCGCGGAGGGGTTGGAAACAGTCTTCCTGATGACCTCGGAGAAGCACGCGCTCATTGCGGCCTCCATCGTCCGGGAGATCCATCACTGGGGTGGTGACATTTCGTCCTTCGTTCCGGAGCCCGTGCTCCGGGCGCTTTCGAAGACCTCCCAGGCAGATTCCCAGCCTTAAGACCCCGCTTGTGTTGACAGAGCCTGCAATGGTTGAAATCGAGTTCAATGATCGAGTCTCGGCGATGAAGCCGAGCGCCACCCTCGCGATGACGGCCCGTGCCGCGCAATGCCGTGCCGCCGGTCGCCCGGTAATCGGCCTATCAGCAGGCGAGCCGGACTTTGATACGCCGGATGTCATTCGCGAGGCCGCCCAGCGGGCCATCGCCGATGGCTTTACCCATTACACCAACAACAAGGGAACGCCTGAGCTGCGCGCCGCCATCCAGGACAAACTGGCGCGCGACAACGGAATCCATGTTTCGGCTGACGACATCATCTGCTCGAACGGAGCCAAGCAGTCGGTGGCCATGGCCGTCAGCGTGCTGGCCCGCCCGGGCGACGAGGTCCTGATCCCGGCCCCGTACTGGGTCAGCTATCCCGAAATGGTGCGATTCGCGGGAGCAACGCCGGTGTCGATCAGGACCACGGTCGCGTCCGGATACCGCCTGACGCCGGAGCAATTGGAGGCGTCCATCACCCCGAAGACGCGGCTCCTGATTCTCTGCTCGCCGTCCAATCCGACGGGAGGGACCTATACGCCGGAGCAAATGGAAGGGCTCGCCGAGGTCCTCCGGCGTCATCCGCAGGTATATGTGATTTCGGACGAGATCTACGAGCATATCCGGTACGGCGTGCCGCACGTTTCGATGGGCTCCCTGGGAGACATGGCGGGGCGGACTGTCACAGTGAACGGCTTTTCAAAAGCCTACGCGATGACCGGCTGGCGCCTCGGCTACCTGGCCGCAGCACCCGAGATCGCCAAGGCGGTCGGGAAACTCCAGAGCCAGTTGACCTCCGCGCCGAGCAGCATCTCGCAGAAGGCCGGGGAGGCCGCGCTGGCCATGCCGCATTCCATCATCGACGCGATGGTACAGGCTTTCCGGGAACGACGGGATTTCATGCTGGGCGAGCTCTCGGGAATCGAAGGGTTGGCCTGTCCGAAGCCGGATGGAGCTTTCTACCTGTTCCCCGAGGTGTCGTCGTTTTACGGGCGGACCTCACCGGGCGGACGAGCCATCAGTTCCGCCGAGGATCTCTGCTTCTACCTCCTGGAAGAGTTTGACCTTGCTCTGGTCCCGGGACACGCGTTTGGTGAGCCGACCGGACTCCGAATCTCCTACGCGGCGTCGATGGAAAACCTGGCTGAGGCCATGAAGCGGTTCTCGTCCGCGCTCGGCGCCCTCTCCTGAGCGAACCCGTCGAACATAGCAGCGGTGTCGAGCCTTGGCCCGTTCCCCGCAGCGCACCGCCCCGGGATCGGTACGGGATCCACATCGGCCTGTTCATCCTGACCCTGATCTCAACCATCTGGGCAGGCGGCAACATGGTGGGCCGCTTCGACCTCTACCTCGAGATGGACCGATGGGTCTCGATCCTCGGGATGCGGGTCAACGTGGACTTCGTGCTCGACGGCCTTCGTTTTGGCGGATCCCTGCTGGCCTTCCTGACGGTCCATGAGTTCGGGCATTACTTCGCCGCCCGCTACCACCGGGTGAGCACTTCGCTTCCGTATTACATCCCGTTTCCGTTCAATGGCATCGGGACGTTCGGCGCCGTGATCCGAATCCGGGAGCAGATTCCCTCCCTGCGCAAGCTGTTTGACATCGGGGCGGCCGGCCCTATTGCCGGTTTTGTGGTGTCTCTGGGCGTGCTGATCTACGGGCTGGCCACACTCCCGGGGCCGGAGTACCTCCTGGACGTACCGGGCCACGAGGCGCTGAAGGCCTACATCAACCAGTTTGGGACCCTTCCGGACCGCATTCTCTCGACCCCGCAGGATGGATCCGTCATTCTGGTGGTAGGCCAGACCCCGCTGTACTGGTTCATGACCCAGTTCGTCGAGCATGTGCCGCCGATGCACGAGATGTACCACTACCCCTACCTGTTTGCGGGATGGCTGGGCCTGTTCTTCACGGCGCTGAACCTGCTTCCGGTGGGCCAACTGGACGGCGGACACATCCTGTATGCGTTGGTGGGCCCGAAGTGGCACAGCCGTCTGGCCCGAGGTTTTGTCATCGTGCTCCTGGTCAGCGGTGCCATCGGCTTCGTCCAGGGAGCCGGGGATTTCCGGTCCGGATCGCTACTCTCTGAAGTCGGAATCTGGGCGGGTCTTTCGGCCATCCTGTTCATTTATCTGTGGCGGATGTTCGGCATGGACCTGAACCTCATTGCGCCGACCCTGCTGGGCATCGTGTTGATTGCGGCCATTGCGTCGGCGGTGGGACCATCGATGCTGCGCCTGGGCTATTCCGGGTGGCTGATCTGGTGTGCACTCATCGCATTCCTGATCCGGGTGGACCATCCGCCTGTCCTGGTGGCCGAGCCCCTGACGCGCGGGAGACGGTGGGCGGCGTACGCTTCGCTGGTCATTTTTCTGCTCTGCTTCTCGCTCAAGCCGCTCTACATACCGTAGGCCGGGAAACCTTGGCCGTCCACAGGAATTGGCCGGACCAGCCAACAGGCGCAACGGGGCCGTCCCCTATCTTCGTCAACCACCTACGCCACGACGCCCACGAATCTCGATACCGAATTTCACTCTTTCCCAGGGCTGCGTTTGTCGGCCCGAAAT
>JABDJZ010000065.1 GCA_013003255.1 Rhodothermales bacterium | reverse complement strand
GGCCAGGCCTGCGTAGACCAGGCCATACATCTCCGTCAGATCAGCACCGACGGGCGTTGGCTGCCCCAGCGATGTCGGGAGCAGACTGGTTGATACCAGATCCGTAATGGCACCGCGTCCCAGATAGGAGGCGTCGCGTTCCCAGGTGAATCCGTACGCGGAGCCCCGCCCGCGTGCCACCAGCGGCGACGTGGCCGCAACGATGTCCAGGAAGTTCGAGTTCGTGCCCGGGCTGGAGAACGCGCGGTTGTAGGTGACGCGGAATGAGTGGTTGTTGGCGGGCTTGACCACGAGTGCCGCACGCGGGGAAAGGGTCACCTTCTCCTGCACGTCGTTGTAGTCGGAGCGAAGGGCCAGGACGGCATCCAGCTTTGGCGTCACGGCCGTCTGTGACTGCACGTAGGCGCCGTACTCGTTGATGGAGTCATTGTCCTCGTTCCGTCCGAGGATGGTCCCCTCGGTGTCCGGCCGTGTCAGGTCAGCGTCCGCGCCGATGATGAAGCTCTGGTTCTGGTTGAGCTCGTAGTCATACTGCGTCTGGAAGTTGATCTGGAGGCCGTTGTCCGTGACAGGGTCAGGCACGCCGTCTCCATTGAAGTCCTGGTCGTAGACAAAGGACTCGCCGGCATCGTTCTGATTGACATAGGCCTGGGCGAACAGGTTGCCGCTCTGCATGCGGATCTGCCCGTAGCGGTAGCCGAATCCTTCCGCCTGTAGTGTTCCGATGCCCGACAGCACCGTGGCCGTGAGCGCGGACTGGCCGAAGTTGCCGATGATCGAGGTGCCTTCGCGCGGCCGGTACTCGAAGTTGGCGTTGATGTTGAACTTCTCGAAGTCCGGGTTGCGGGCGCTGACGTCTCCCTGCAACTGCACGGCATCGATCGGATCATTCGGATCCATTTCCCACTCCTTGGCCTGCCCGTACGTACCGGTCACCTTGTAGCCGAACTTGTCCGAGGCCACACCGGCGTGGCGGAACTGCACGCCCATGTAGGAACGCTCTCCGCCCGACACGGAAACGGTCGTCCCCGGATGCTCGAAGGGTCCCTTTGAAATGAAGTGGACCACGCCCGCATCAACGCCCGGCCCGTATAGGGCTGACCCCGGTCCGCGGACCACCTCGACGCGATCCACGTCAATGTTGATGTTCGGCATGATGCTGTAGATGTTCACGCCCAGTGAGGGGGCAGCCGCCTGGCGGTAGTCCGTCAGCACGTAGGTAGCGCCGGAGAAGGCGTTATTGAACCCACGGAGCACCACCTCGCGGCGGTCGACACCGGTTTGCGCCATGTCCACCCCGGTCGTGGTGCGCAGGGCCTCAACCGATGAGGTCCCGATGTCGGCGGCGATGTCCTCCGCCGTGATGACCGAAATCGAAGCCGGCGCATCGAGCACCTTCTCAGGCTGACGCCCGGAGGTCACCACCACCGTGTTGAGCGTGATACCGACTTCCAGGGCGAAATCGACCGTCGCCGTCTGGCCGGCAACTACCTGGACGCTGGCCTCGCCGACCGAGTAGCCCACGAAGGAGGCCACCACGGTATACCCGCCAGGATTGAGTCCGGTAAGGGTGTAGCGCCCATCCACGTCGGTGGCTGCGCCGGTCACCATGGCACCGGAGCTGTTCTGAACCTGAACCGTCGCACCGATGAGGGGCTGCTGGTCATCACCGTCTATGACGCGACCGGAAACGCTTCCGGTCTGCGCAAACGCGGAAGGAAGGGAGAGGAGTGCGAAAACTGTTGCGAGGGCGAGTACCCGTAGGGCATTCGGGCCCTGAGCACAATTGATCATGGCTGCCGGGGAGTTGTGGGTGAGCGGAGGGGCTTCCGCAGTACCGTCCGGGGAGGACGTGGGAAACGCATAATAACAAGAACTACACATTCCGCGCGCGAGGGTCAGGGATGACGCCTCAGCGGCCGGCCGGGCCGGGTCCCGGTGATCCTGCCTTCATCCAGAACGAGGGTGCCGTTTACCACGACATGGATCACACCCGAGGCGTACTGGTGGGGGGCCAGGAAGGTGGAGTTGTCCTGAACGGTGGCGGGGTCGAATACCGCGAGATCGGCCCGCATGCCGGGTCGAATGACACCTCGATCGGTCAAGCCCAGGCGAGCAGCGGGCGCACCGGACATCCGGTAGACCGCGTCTTCCAGGGAGAGTGCATCCATCGAACGCACATAGCGCGCCAGGACACGGGCAAACGTCCCGTAGCTCCGCGGGTGCGGCGCTCCGCGTCCGAACTCGGGCACGCCACCGTCGGAAGCCACCATGGCGTGGGGCGAGCGAAGGACCCGCGTCACGTCATCGTCCGACATGGAGTGAAACACGCCCTGGCAACTGCCCTGCAGCACCAGGTCGATGGCCTGGTCGGCCGCCGTAGGCACGTCGGGTTGCAGCCCCTTGTCCTCAGCCATCCGGGCCAACGATTTTCCGGCCAGGGACGCATCGAAGGGGCAACTGGCCGCCACGATGGTCTTCGGATCACCTCCCCGTTCCGAGTTGATGTGGGCGATGACTTCCTCGCGGATCCGGGCGCGGAGCTCCGGGTCACGCAAACGTTCCTGAAGCGCTGCCAGACCGCCGTCCTTTGACCACCCGGGAAAGAGGATGGTGAGCCCGGTGGAGGAGGCGGTGTAGGGGTACACGTCCAGCGTGACATCAACGCCTTCATCGCGAACGGCGTCCACGCGCGCCAACGATTCCTCCGTCCCGCCCCAGCGGTGCTTGCCGATGATCTTGTGGTGCGTGAGTTGACCCGCAACTCCGGCCCCCCGGGCGATGGCGATCAGCTCCTCAACGCTGTCCATCAGTCCGCCGCCCTCATCCCGCACATGACTGATGTACAGCCCTCCGAAAGGCGCCGTTGCCTTGGCCAGGTGCGTCAATTCCGATCTGGTGGCAAACATCCCTGGCGCGTATTCAAGGCCCGAGGACATCCCGAAGGCACCCTCCTCCATGGCCCGGGTAACCATCTCCGTCATGGTGCGGAGTGCGGGATCGCTGGCCGGCTGATTCTCCAGGCCGACGGCCATCGCACGGAGTGTCCCATGCCCGACGAAGAGTCCCACGTTGACCGCCGCCGGGTTGGCGTCGAAGTAGGCAAGTGCCTCACCGATAGGCCACGGAGAACTTCCGTCCTGGCCGCCGAACACCGTCGTGACGCCCTGTCGGATCAGGTTTTCGGCGATGGGCCGCGCAGCAAGAGAGCCTGTCGCGCCCCCACCCACCGCGTGGCTGTGGATGTCGATGAATCCCGGAGCCACCACCAGACCGGTGGCATCGATCCGTCGGGCCGCGGGCCGGTGGTCCAGGTCCCCGAGCGCGCCGATCCTGTCGCCCACGACGCCGACATCGGTAATCACCGGAGGGGCGCCCGTGCCATCCACCAGGAGTGCATTCTCGAATATGACCGAGAACGTGGTCTGGGCCTGGGAGTCCGGAGCCGCAACGCAGGCGGCGGCGACGAGAAAAATCAGTGCGGGCAGTGAACGCATGGTGCCATCCATTGGTGGGGTGGCAGCAGTATAAAGCGTTCTGCGCTGGAGCCCTGAGTCAGGCGGCCTTGTCGGATCTGCCGGACGCCTGGGAACGAACTGCCTTGAACTCTTCGGCCACCTGAAGGGCCTCAAGCGCCATGGCGAGCACCTCACGGGCATCGGGATCAGCCGCCAGTCGGGCCAGCAGCGCCGTCCGGGCGTCCTCATCCAGGGATCCGGCAAGCAATTGCGCGATCTCCTGGTCGTTCAGCTTGGTATGGTTGGCTTCTTGAGCCACGGTGTAATCCTGAAGTTCACCGCGGATCATGCAGAAACCGTGCCGTGGGCTGACGCCTTGACCTAAAAAAGGAGGCCCGCCACGGTTCGCGGCGAGCCTCCAACGGAAAATAGCTGATAGGGAGGGTCAGCTTGTTTCAGCCCGAATATCGCGTATTCGCGGGATATGGCGCAAACCGGGTCATCCGGTGGCCTCAGCTTACCGGCTGCGTCGGTGGACCATGGTGGAAGATGACTGGTCCGTGCACATCATGATGACCTGATTGATGTTCACATGCGCCGGCCTGCCGGCACAGAAGGCCACGACTTCGGCCACATCCACGGCGGTTAGGGGAGTCAGGTCGTCGTAGACTTTGGCGGCCGCCTTCTCGTCCCCATGGAATCGCACCAACGAGAATTCCGTCTCGACAAGGCCGGGATCAACGGTGCTGACCCGGATGGGTGTGCCGTGGAGATCCATCTTCATTCCCTCAGTCATTGCCGCTACGGCGGCCTTGGTGGCACAGTAGACGGTCCCTCCCGGATAGGTCCACTTCCCGGCAACGGATCCGATGTTGATGACGTGCCCGGCGTTGCGCTCGATCATTCCTGGAATCACCGCCCGCGATACGTGGATGAGACCCCGAACGTTGGCATCCAGCATACCATCAAGATCCTCCAGGTCCGCCTCCTGAAAGGCGGCCTTGCCCAGGGCCTTGCCGGCGTTGTTGACCAGAATGTCAATGTCCGTCCACGCGGCTGGGAGCCCGTCGAAGGCCTGTCGGACTGCTTCTGGGTCGGTTACGTCAAGAGAGAACGTGTGGACGTCGACACCGTATGTACTTTTTATGGTGTCAGCTACAGGCGTCAAACGTTCCAGGCGCCGGGCACACAGTAGTAATCGGGAACCGGCTGCGGCGAATGCCATTGCGCAGGCTTCTCCTATGCCGGCAGACGCGCCGGTGATACAAATGACTTTGTCCTTCAGGCGGCTCATGAGATCCAGTTTGTTTCGTCCCGGGAAAGATACTCTGGTCCTGCTTCTGGTTTGTGGGACGCTGGCCGTCCCGGCATTCGGCCAGGAGAGTGTGAGCAATCGCCGGGTGGCCTGCGTCAACGGATTCGCTGACGGGTATCCCTGCGAAGCCGTCGATCTTCTGGCGTTCGTATCGAATGCTGATTTGAACGCCCAGGCCCGCGAGTCGCTGGACATTTGGGGATGGACGGATCCGGAAACCGGGGCCGAGTACGTGTTGGCCGGCATGGACAACGGGACCTCGTTCGTCGATGTCTCTGATCCTCAAGACCCTCGAGTCGTAGGATTCCTGCCGCACTCCGGTGCAGCGCCCAGCGGCTGGAGGGACGTCAAGACGTACGCCAATCACGCGTACATCGTGGCTGACCGGTCCGGGTTGCACGGACTCCAGGTTTTTGATCTCACGCAATTGCGCGGGCTGTCGGGTCAGCCGGTCCAACTCACCATGACCGCGCACTACCAGGGATTCGGTTCGGCCCACAACGTGGCCATCAACGAGGACACCGGGTTCGCCTACGTGGTCGGTGCCTCCGGCGGCCAGGATTGCGGGGGCGGCCTGCACATGGTCAACGTTCAGATTCCCGACACACCACGCTTTGTCGGTTGTTTCTCGCACGATGGCACGGGGCGCGCCGGTACGGGGTACACCCATGATGTGCAGTGCGTCGACTATCAGGGTCCGGATGTCGAGCACGTCGGAAAAGAAATCTGCCTGGCCTCCAATGAGACCGCCGTCTCGATAGCCGATGTCACCGTCAAGGGGCAGGCCCGGGCGCTGGCCAAGGCGGAGTACCCCGGCGTGGCCTACGCACATCAGGGCTGGCTCACCGAGGACCAGCGCATTTTCATTCTCGGTGACGAATTGGACGAGCGTGCCGGAGAGCCGGCCCGAAGCCTCATCTTCGATGTCTCCGACCTGGATGATCCGATTTACTTGGGCGAGTACCAGGCGGTAACCCGGTCGATTGATCACAATCTCTACGTACGCGGAGACTTTGCCTATCAGGCCAACTACACAGCGGGACTTCGCATCCTGGATATCAGTGAACCCGAGTTGCCCCAGGAGATTGCCTATTTCGACACCACCCCTACACAGGGAGGGACCCGGTTTGCGGGCGCGTGGTCCAGCTATCCGTTTTTTGACAGCGGTACCATTGCCGTGTCATCGATAGGTGAGGGTATGTTTCTCCTGTCTGCTACCCATCCATCCCTATCGGTAGACCGCGAGGTCGCGGCGGACGTGCCTGACGCATTCGGCCTTCGCGCACCGTGGCCCAACCCCTTCACGGAGCGTTTCACGGTAGAGATCGACGTACAGACACCGGGGTCGCTGCGCGTGACCCTGACGGACCTGCTGGGCCGCGAGGTCCACGTGGCCCTTGATCAAGAGGTGGCCCCCGGAGTCAAGCGACTCGCGATTCCCGGCACCGGCCTGGCCTCGGGGGTGTACATGCTGCGCGTTGAGGCCAACGGTGGCGTCGCGACCCGCGCCGTCACCCGCCACTAGCAGGCCTCATGCCCAATAGAATCTTTCGGCCTCTCGTCGCAGTCACCGTGTCACTCCTGCTGGGCGTTACGGGCGCCTTCGGACAAGTCCAGGATGGGAAGACGCTGGCGCCGGCCGATGCCACGCCCGGCGCGGACATCGCCAGCAAGGGAGCCAGCGCAACCTGTGCGCAGGGTTTCGCGGATGTCTATCCCTGCGAGAACGTGGACCTGCTGGCCCACATGGATCGCACAGCATTCGAGGCTGGACACTATCGACTGAATGACATCTGGGGCTGGGAAGACCCCGACACGGGCCGGCGCTACGTGCTGCAGGGTCTCGAAAACGCCACCGCGTTTGTAGACATCACCGATCCCACGGTGCCCGTCTTTCTGGGCAAGCTGCCGCTCACCAGTGGGGCGCGGGCCAGTGTCTGGCGGGACATCAAAGTCTACGACAACCACGCATTCATCGTCGCGGATGGAGCCGGATCCCACGGGATGCAGGTCTTCGACCTGACCCAACTGCGCGGATTGACGGGGGCCGCGCCCGTGGAGTTCGCCGAGACGGCGCGCTACGAAGGGTTCGGGAGTGCCCACAACGTGGTGATGAATGAGGCCACGGGCTTCGCGTTTGCAGTCGGGTCCTCCCGGGGCCAGTGCGACCGTGGTCTCCAGATGATTGACGTGCGTGATCCGAGACGGCCGCTGCTTGCGGGTTGCTTCCTGGACCAACGGACGCGTCGTGGCTATGTGCATGACGCCCAGTGCGTGGTCTACGAGGGCCCCGACACCTCGCACCAGGGGCGCGAAATCTGCTTCGCTTCGAACGAAGATGCGGTCTCCATTGTGGACGTGACCGACAAGGCGCAACCCCGCGCTCTGGGCGTTGGTGCCTATCCCACCAGTGGCTACGTCCACCAGGGGTGGCTCTCCGATGATCAGCGGTACTTCTACCAGAACGACGAATTGGACGAGCGCGTGTTCGGCGAAAACACCCGGACCCTGATCTGGGATGTGATGGATCTGGATGACCCGCAACTGGCCGTGGAGTACGTCCATGACACGCCTGCCATCGATCACAACCTGTATATCTCGGACGGACTGCTCTTCCAGGCAAATTACACCGCGGGACTTCGCGTCCTGGACATCGCCGATCCGGATGATCCCGTAGCCGTGGGTCACTTCGATACCACACCGGACGACAATCAGACATCCTTCAACGGGACCTGGTCGGTCTACCCCTGGTTCAGCGATGGGACGGTGGCACTATCCAGTCGCTCCGAAGGGCTCTTTCTCCTGAATCTGACTGGCATTCTGGCCACCCGCCTCTCCTCCTTTTCGGCGGCCGCTGCCAACGAAACGGTGGCGTTCACATGGACAATGAGGAGGCAGGCCGGGGTCGCCCGGTTCGAGGTACAGCGGGTACGTGTGGATGGTACTGTCGAGGTCGTGGCTTCCATTCCAGGGGGCACCGATTCCGTGGAGGCGCGCGAGTTCTCTCTGGAGACGGATGATCTCCCGCCCGGCAGATCCCTGGTCCGGTTGGTGAGTGTTTCCGTGGATGGATCCACGCGGCAGCTGGCCCAGGAGGAACTGTTCGTGGTCCCGGGTACCCACGTTGTGACGGGCGCCTATCCCAATCCGGCCACGGAGTCGGCCCGCATGCGATTGGTTGTGGCCAACGCACAGGATGTTTCCGTAGAGGTGTTCGACCTGGCGGGGCGCCGGGTAGCCCTGCTCCACCAAGGCCGCGTCGAGCCTGGCCAGGAACTGATAGTCGATGCCCGTGTGGCGGGTTGGCCGGCCGGACGGTACTGGGTTCGCTACCAGGGGTTGAACTTCTCCGACGCCCGCATGCTGGTGGTGGGCCGCTGACTGAAGGATCAGCGCCAGCGGTCGATCCTCTAGGGGATGGAAACCTCCTGTCCCAAGACCCGGCTCCGAAGCGCCCTGCCGCTGATTCTGGCTTTCTCAGCGGTCGGCCTGGCGTCGTGTGAACTGTTGGGCGATACGTCCCTGCCTGACTACGCGAACCTGGAGGACATCAGCTACGTGCAGCACGTTCAGGTGCTGTTCGATGATCGATGCACGGCCTGCCATGGTGCGGGAGGAGCACTACCTGATCTCACGTCTCTGGACGGACTCCGGTCTGGCGCATCCACCGGTGGTGCGGTGGTCCCGTTCTCCGCGGAGCGCAGCCGATTGATCCGCATGCTGGCTACCCGCACCGGAGCTACCCATCCGGAGAATGTGGGCGGGGAGCGCCTCCCGGACGAGGAGGTTGATTTCCTTCGGCGGTGGATCGACGGCGGCGCGCGTGATGATCTCGGTCAGCCCCTGTATGCCGATGCGCAAAACCTGGTGCTGGCCACGCTGCCCGATGAGGCCTTGATTGCCCTGATCGACGCGGATCGCATGGCCGTGGCCCGCTACATCGATATTGTCGCGCTGGGATTCTCACCGAACGCACGTCCCACGCACGTGGCCGCGGTCCCAGGGGGATCAGGGTGGGTGGTCTCTCTCCCCGGAGAAGGCGCGGTGCTTCGGTTTGATGCCGGCCATACCCTCCGCGGACTCGCGGAAATCGTCCGACCGGGGCCGCTGGCCGCGTCTCAGGACGGTGCCTGGTTTGTCGTCGGAAGACAATCGGATGATCCGGCAGACCTCGTTCATGTCATCGAGGCCTCGGCGATGCGCGTCACAGAACTCCAGACAGCATTCAGCCACATGGAGGCGGTCGCCATCCGGCCTCAGGGCGACGTCGCCTTCGCCGCAAGTCGTCAGTCGGATCAGTTGGTGGTCATCCCGACGGGCTCCTCGCAGACCACGTTCACGGGCGTCGGCGGCCCCCGCCACGGCATAGTGGAGTTGTTGACCCCACCAGGCGGATCGAAACTGTTCGCACTGGGAAGCAGCAGCGGCCAGCTGGTGGAGTTTGATTTGTCCAGCCCCGCGCAGCCGGTGCAGACCCGCTCCGTCACGGTCGGTGGGACCATTCGGGCGGGAGCGCTGCTGGACTCCCGGGTGGCCATTCTGACCCAGTCAGGTTCGATCCACATTGTGGATCCGGACGGTTCGTCCGTCGGCAGCGCGCTCCCTGCAATCTCGTCCGGTTCAACCATCACGACGGTTTCCGGCGGCGTGTGGGTGGGCGGACTTGTGGACGGTGGCGGTCAGCGCTTTACCGACATCACCGTGATTGGAGGCATCTCGGTCACGGACCCCGGGACGTCTGCCATTGTCAGGACCATCGAAATTGACGGCGTTCCTGCCGGAATGGCTACGCTTTCTCTCGCAGCTCCCACCACGTCAGGATCCCCGTAAGGAGCAGGCCTGCGGCGGCAAGCCCCAGGACCGGCAGGACGGAATCACCCACCCCCGGCATGCGAACGATGGATTCGCCATCCATCCAGGGCCAGAGTGCCCGCAGTGAGCCCAGCATGAGGCCGACCAGGACGGCCATGGTGGCGTCGTGACGCGTCTTCAGCAGCCAGTTGAGGAGAACGGTAAAGCCGGCCAGGCCCACGGCGGCGCCAGCTCCGAAGAGGACCAGGAAGAAGAGGTCGAGTGAGTCCAGCGCATCGAGCGTGGCCTGGTACATTCCGAGAATGAGCAGGAGATACGCCCCGCTGACGCCGGGGAGGACCATGGCGGAGATGGCCAGTGCCGCGGCGGCGAATATCATCCACGCGGCAGGGTCCATGGCCCCTCCAGCCGGAATGCTCGAAAGCCACCAGGCCAGGGCCGCGGCGGTCAGCACCAGTCCGTAGGTCGCCGATGAGCGCTTCGCGATGCGAAGAAAGGGGATGGGAAGCGACCCCACGATGAGTCCAAAGAACAGGCCTCGCATGAGTTGGGGGCGCGTCTCCAGGAGATCCGAGAGCAGCCCCGCACCGAGAAAGGGTGCGGCGATGATGCCCAGGATCAGCGGTAGCATGAATCCCCACGGCATCGCCGCGAGGCCATCCCGGAATCCTTTCAGGTCACCCTTCAGCAGGTGTACTCCGGCCGCAATCCCGTCATTGGCCGTCTCGATCAGGCGCTCGTAAATCCCGAAGATCAGCGCCATGGTCCCGCCACTCACGCCGGGGATGACGTTGGCGATGCCTATGCCGAATCCGTGAGCGAAGAACTTGAGGTAATGCAGCATGCAGGTGGACTGGGCCGAACTTGGTAAAAAAGAAAGCGGCGACCCGAACTGTCGGGCCGCCGCGAAAACGGTCTTTGCTGTTTCAGGATCCGCTAGAGTCCCAATGCCATGCGGACACGGGGATCCGCATTCAGTTCGGGGTAGGCATCAGGCATGCCCTCACGCTGAAGCGGGTCGAGCGAGAACGACATCTTGATCGAGCGGAGGGCATCCTCAAGACGACCCAGCGCCAGAAAGGCCTTCGCCTGGCGGAAGTAGGTGCTGGCACAGTCCGACTTCAGTTCCAGCGCGCGGCGATAGGCGTCCAGCGCCTCTTCGGGCCGCCGGGCCTCGTACAGGGTCTCGGCGAAATCCAGCCAGGCCTCTCTGTGCTCAGGCTTGAGACGGACCACGGTCCGGTAGGCAGAGACGGCCTCGCCGATCCGGCGCAGGTTGTAGGCGCAGTCCCCCTTCGCGTACCAGAAGTCCGACGTGTTGGGGCTCAGAACAACCGCACGGTTGAAAAACACCAGCGCCTCGTCGTAGCGCTCCAGGGCATCAAAGCAGCATCCCAGACCATACCACGCTTCCGAGTAGGCGTCATCCGCCTCGATGGCCTGCTCGAAGTACTTGATGGCCTTCCGGTACTCCCGCTTTTCCTCGTACGCCAGGGCTACGTTATAGCTGGTGGCGGCGTCATTGCCTTCGAGCTCGAGGACGCGCTTGTAGCTCTCGATGGCTTCATCCAGCATCCCGAGATTGGCCTGTGCATTCCCCCGGTTGTAGTACGCGGAGGCGAAGTCTTCGGAGATGACCAGTGCCATGTCGTAGGAGGACACGGCGTCGACATACTTGCCGGCCCGATTCAGGACAATGCCACGATTGTACCACGCGTCGTGCGAGTACGGGTCCACATCCAGATGCCGGTCATAGGCCTCAATGGCCTTCTCGGTATTGTTGGCGCGGTCATAGCAGAACCCGAGCTCATACCAGACTTCCGGATGCTCCGGGTTCGCGTCCGCACAGGCCTCAAAGGTGTCGATGGCCTCGTTAAGCCGATTGAGCCGCTCCAGGGTGACGCCCTTGTTGAAGAGGGCCTCGTCACTGTTGGGGTCCAGAAGAAGTGCCTCCTGGTAACTCTCGATGGCTTCCTCGGGGCGATCCAGCGAATCCAGCGTGATCCCCCGGTTCACCAGGGTCTCAAGGTCGGCCGGATTCAGCGCCAGCGTTCGCTCGTAGGCGTCCAGCGCCTCCTTGTGTCGTCCCAGGTTGTTCAGGAGAATGCCGCGGCGCATCCATCCATCGGACGAAAAGGGTTGCGCGTCCAGAACCCGGTCTATTACCCGGAGCGCGTCGTCGAACCGACTCTGCTCGTAATAGAAGGTGGCAATGTCCTCCAGCGTGTCCGAGTCAAAGTAGTCGGTACCTCCGGAATGCTCGAAGGAGGCGGCGAGGTCCTTGAGTCGGTCCTCGTTCCTTGATTCGTCGAAGTCGTCGAATCCGAAGTTGAGCATGCTCATAGACTATACGGGCGCCGGGGAAAGGGCGCTTATAAGCGTCGCGAAGGCGATGGTTCGGCAAAATAACTAATGACTGAGGGACCCGCACATCCTTGGGACTCCCAACCACACTATCTATACGGCTCAATTGTAGATTCTCGTGATTCAAATCCAGTCCGAGACCATGTTCCTGGTGTCGTTTGAGGGTCTCGATGGTTCGGGAAAAAGCACGCAGGCCGGGCTTCTTGCCGCCTGGTTCAGGCAGCAGGGGCTGGTCGTGGAGATGCTGCGGGAGCCCGGCGGAACGGAGACATCCGAACACATCCGTACCCTGCTGCTGGATCCGTCCCAACGAATCGACCCATTCGCCGAACTGCTTCTCTTCAGTGCCGCGCGTGCGCAGTTGGTCAGCGAAAAGGTTCGACCGCTGCTCGAGGCGGGTACCGTGGTGATCTGTGACCGCTTCTTCGATTCGACCACGGCCTATCAGGGGTTTGGTCGCGAACTCGCCGAGCCTGCCTGGTTGAATGCGTTTCATCGCCAGGTGACCGGCGGACTGGTTCCTCACCGGACCTACCTCATCGACATTGAGCCGGACCTGGCCCGAGCCCGCCGGCAGGCCCGCTCTGAGGAAGACCGGATGGAGGCTTCCGGCCGGGCGTTCTATGGTCGCGTTGCGGAAGGGTATCGGTGGCTGGCGGAGAGCGAGCCGGACCGCGTGTTTCGACTGGATGGCGCGCAGTCAATCGAGAGCCTCGCCGAAGCCATTCGCGCCGATGCGGAGCGCCTTCTGGCAGGAACAGCCCGCTCCGGCTCTGGTAATCGCCGGACACCGTAGGAGTCCCATGCCCGAACTGGCCACTGAACAGAAGGAGAGCGTCCACCGCATCTTTGCGGACTTCCTCAAGGCCCGCGGGCAGCGGCAGACCCCGGAGCGCTTTGCGGTGCTTGACGCGGTCTACGCCGAGCAGGGTCACTTCGATGCCGACGAACTCTACGTGGTTCTGCTCGGCGGCAATGTCAAGGTGAGTCGGGCCACGGTATACAACACGCTTGAGCTGCTATGCGAATGCCAGCTTGTGGCCAAGCACCAGTTCGGAAACAAGCAGTCCAAGTACGAGGCCGCCTACAGCTACTGGCAGCATGATCACCTGATCTGCATGGATTGCAACGAACTGTTCGAGTTCTGCGACCCACGGATCCAGAGCATCCAGGAGATGGTGGCCGACATCTTCCAGTTTGACATCCGGCACCATTCGCTCCATATGTATGGACGATGCCGGCGCGAGGCATGTCCGAACCGGGAGGCTTCCGAGAACGGGGCATGAAATGTGCAGTAGAGCCTGCTGCGCAATTCAAACGGTGTTGAATCACATGTATGCGGCACTATCTTTCCTATCCCACCTGTCAAATCCCGTCGTGAGACGCATTCCAGTACTTCTTGCAGCCCTCGTGCTGACCGCAGCCTCCTTTGGCTACGGCGTGAAGCTGGAGTATTTCCAGGTTGTCCCTGAAGGCCGGGACTTTGTCGTCAAGTGGCAAATGGAAACAGAGGATGAGGTGCGGGGCTACGAGTTGACCCGGCGCACGCCCTACAGCAACCAGCAGTTCGTCAAAGTGCAGGAACTCGCGTCGCATGGCGTAGGGATTCCCTATCAGTTCCGTGACGACCAGGTATACAAGTCCGCTTCCGACCAGCTGGATTATCGCCTTGAGGTGATCTACGAGAATGGCCTCCGCGAGGTGGTTCTGACCGAATCGGTCAACTATACCAGCACGGCCATTCGTCGTACGTGGGGAAGTATCAAGGCCATGTTCCAGTAGCGGCGGGTTTGCGCACCCGACTGCTCAACGAACAACAGGTGCGCCGGATGATCCGGCGACTGGCCTACGAGATCCTGGAAAAGAACCGTGGGGCCGAGAATCTGACCATACTGGGCATTCTCTCCCGCGGTGACGTTTTGGGACGAGCCCTGGCGGCGGAGATTTCCGTCATCGAGTCCACCGAGGTTGCCTACCACCCGCTGGATACCGCACCCTTCCGGGATGATGTAGGCGATGAGGCCGCACCCGAGTTGGATGGCGCGCAGCCTATGATCGAAGACAGGGACGTGATCCTGGTTGACGACGTACTGTTTACCGGTCGAACCGTCCGCGCAGCTCTGGATGCGTTGATCCGCTTCGGCAGGCCCCGATCCATCCAGTTGACAGTGCTGATTGACCGGGGGCACCGGGAGTACCCGATTCAGCCGGACTTCGTCGGACGCAAGATGCCGACCAAGCACCGTGAGCGGGTCGAGGTCACGTTGGGCGACAGTCCCCTGGTCGAGGTGATCGAGTAGTCCTACTGGCTCTCGGTTGCGGCGCGGGTTCTCAGTCTGACTTCCGAGCCTTCCCTTACCGTGGTGCCGGCCGTCGGACCCTGGTCGCGGACCACGCCGTCGCTCGGTCCCAGTATTACGGAGCGTAGTCCGAGTGCGCGCAGGCGTCCGGTGGCATCGCTTGCGGGAAGGCCCGAGACATCCGGAACCAGCACGAATTCGGCCGAGGGCCCCGCGCTGTACCACAGGCGGATCTGGGATCCGCGCGGTACGCGGGTCTGCGCGCGGGGGCGCTGCCGGGAGATAGCGTCCTGCGGGAAGTTGGACTGGATGGAATCCTGCTGGATGGTTCCGGCCCTGAGGCCGACCTCGGCCAGGAGGCCACCGACGTCTCTCCTTGAGCGGCCAACCACGGAGGGCACGAGCACGGTTGTGGTGTCTCCGGTATTGACGGTCACATAGATGCTGCGTCCCGGCTTGACCAGGCTGCCTCCAGGCGGACGCTGGTCAATGACCATGTTCCGGGGCAGGTTGAGCTTCCGAAGAGTCTGCTGCTGCATCTGGAGACCGGCGGCCTTTAGGGTAGAGTCTGCCGACTCCGGTCGGAGTTCCATGACGTCGGGCACCTCGACGGCCACACCGTGCCTGGTTACCGAGGGCATGATGGCGCGGTCAAACATGAGGTAGGCCACCAGTCCGATTACAATCAGGACGCCGAGGCCGCCCCAGAAGTAGCGGTTCCGCAGAAAGCGGAGTGTTCCGTCAAGGGCGCGACGGCCGAAGGACAAAGACTCAGAAACAGGTTCAGTCATGGAATCCGGGATTGGAACCCACCTACACGCCGGGAATCGTCGAGTTTCGCCCGGAATGGCGGTAATCACATCGTGCCGAGCTCCAGGCGGACGCCGCGGGAGGACGAATCAATATGAGGGCTCCGAGAACGCGCGGCGGAGAAAACGTGAATGAGCAAAACTCTTCAGATCGGGGGAAACCTAACCCTACCCCCTAGGTTTGTCGCGGCCGGCCCAGACAGACGGATGCTTGAAAAGGCGCCTCTGGAGGGAGTGGACTTTGACAGAATGAACAGCGGTTACGAGCCCAACCAAAAGCCACCGCATCTGCCCCTTCTTTGAAGAGGCGTTCAAGATGCAGAAAGTGCTTGACAGATCGGGTCTAGCCGCCGTACTATTCTGGTCCGCGCCAACATTTTTTGGCCGGTTGTGATCGGCGAGACCCGATCGAGTTCTTTGATGAGTTTGGATGCAAAGCGAGTCCTAGTCGATTCTTGCCGGTTCGCCGGTAGAGAATTGCGAGTATAGAGCAAACCAAATCAAACATCCTTACTACGGAGAGTTTGATCCTGGCTCAGGACGAACGCTGGCGGCGGGCCTAACACATGCAAGTCGAACGAGAAGCTCCAGCTTGCTGGAGTGGAAAGTGGCGAACGGGTGAGTAACGCGTAGGCAACCTGCCCTCAGATGGGGAATAACTATCCGAAAGGATAGCTAATACCGCATAACATCTTCTGACCGCATGGCCGGAAGATCAAAACCCTGGTGTCTGAGGATGGGCCTGCGTTGGATTAGGTAGTTGGTGAGGTAACGGCTCACCAAGCCTGCGATCCGTAGCTGGTCTGAGAGGATGATCAGCCACACTGGCACTGAGACACGGGCCAGACTCCTACGGGAGGCAGCAGTGAGGAATAT
>JABDJZ010000061.1 GCA_013003255.1 Rhodothermales bacterium | reverse complement strand
AAGAACAGGATGATGCCGACCAGCGCCCCGACAGCCACCAGGATCATCCCGAGGTAGAACAGCGGGTGCGCCATGAGTGGCGGGTACGACGTCATGAGGACGTCCCCCTGCCCCACCAGAATGATGTAGTTGGTCATCAACGCGCCGACAATCATCAGCACGAAGGACAGCCAGGCCACCCAGTTGGATGCCAGCTTGGTATTGAGGAGCGTCGTACAGCAGAAGTACAGGACCGCCACCTCAAAGAAGAGGATCCAGAAGATGAGCATGTTGATGCCGTGCAGCGTCAACACGCGGTAGTACATCACGTCCGAAAGGAGGTGAACGGCGGACCATCGGGTGAGCGCCAGGAGAATGGCTCCGATGGCACCGACCAGCAGGAAGACCACGGCCGCGACGGCGTTGGCCTTGATGAAGAACTGGGCACGCAGGAAGACCGGAAGGCCGGTGGTATCACAGGTGCGCATGTCTGCGGTAAGGGAGTTTGCCATGGCCGTCTATTCCACGATGATGCGGCCCGTCATCAGGTGATGACCGATTCCGCAGAATTCATTACACACGATGCTGAATTCCCCGGCCGTGGTGGGCGTGATGGTGATCACGTGGTCATAGCCCGGCAGGACCTGGAAATTCATGTTCATGGGCAAGAGGGACAGCCCATGCTGGATGTCGTAGGAGGAGACGTGCAGCCGGTAGGTCTGGTCTTTCCGAAGCTTCAGCACCGGAAACCAGCGCCACATCTGCCCAACCAGGTAGATGTCACTGCCCGGAGCGGGCTCGGCAATGGGGACGCCGTTCACCTCACCGACCTGATTGGCCGTGGTGAACTGCATGACCCGCTGCATGAAGGCCTCCGTGCCCACGCGGTACGACTCACCGGTGGAGTTCTGCTGGCCCTTGAAGTGGGCGTAAGGCATGGCCGCGAACAGGACCAGGCACCAGACGAAGCCGACTCCGATCCACAGGCGTTCTCCCCCAGCGGGGGCCTTGAACCAGCCAGGCGGCGGCGGTAGGATACTCATGTCGACCTCTAGGGAAGTGTTGCGGGTGGCATTTTGAGGATCTCGATCCAGCCCCAGACGGTGTAGGACAGGAACGGGATCAGAAAACCGAGGACCAGCAGCAGCCAGGGATTGTCCATCAGGCGCTGCAGCCAATGGGGCTTCTTGGGTTCCATGAGTTTGGCCTCCAATGCGAACTCGAGGGAGATGATGGTCGTCTTTATTGACGATTTACGACTCGATTGTAGTTAATACCGGTGTGAGATGTCAATTCCCTTCGTTGGATCTTCGAAAAGTGGTGGCGTCGGCGCGGCCTGCAGCGGATCGGCGGTCGCGCCTACCGCTCCAGAGCCCCCTTCCCCGCCAGGATCTTCCCCCGAAACTTGGCGATCCGGTTCAACCGGGTCTCCGACTTCTTCGCCGAGTTCAGGTTGATCACGTAACTCTTCTGCCTTCCCGGGGTGAGGGCATGGAAGGCCTCCGCCAATTCCGGGTCCGCGTCGAGGGCTTCCACGAGCTCTTCGGGCATCTCGAGGACGTACTTCTCCTTCGGCGGCTTGATGCCCGCTGCTGCGTAGCCCATCGCCTCCTGCAGGTAGTCCGTGATGGTTGCCTCCATCTCCACCACCTGGGCGTTCTCGGTGAACCGCAGCACGCCTTTGTGACGCGTGTTGGGGCCCGCCTTCTCGAGGACACCCTCGGGGTCCTTCATCAGCGCCGCGTTGACAAAGCTCAGGCGGAAGTCATGCCGAAAGGCCCCCATCACCGCGATGTTGCGGCCCGCGTGCACATAGCACGGGTGCGCCCACTTGACCGTCTCTTCCAGGCCGGCCTCAAGGCATATGCGGCGAAGCTGGTTGAGGCCCTCGATCCATCGCCTGGTGGAGCAGTCCGGCGTGGCGAAGCGCTCGCAGCGGCCGCAACCCAGGGTGAAGTAGTCTTCGATGTTGGTGATCATTTCGCGCTCATGGATTGTCAATTCACGACGTCGAGCCGCACGCTTAGTGCCTCAGATATGGACATTCCGAGGTTTCTGAAACTCTAGACAGATACTTGCGTAGGTGGTTATATCCGTCTCCTAACCGCCTCACACGTCTTATGTCGGATATATCCACCGCTTTTGCTACCGATCCTGAGCTCATGCAGATGCTGGGGCGAAGATTGAGGGCACTCCGGAAGAGCCAGGAACTGACGCTCAACGCGGTTGCCCAGAGAGCGTCCTTGAACAAGAGCACGGTAGTGCAGGCAGAGAAGG
>JABDJZ010000027.1 GCA_013003255.1 Rhodothermales bacterium | reverse complement strand
GACACGATGCGTGCCTACCGGCAAGTAGAGGGGCTGCTCGACTCGCTCCGCGCCGGCGTTGATTTTGGCGCCCTGGCCGCCCGCCACTCGGAGGACCCTTCGGCCCAGACCCCGAATCGTCCCGGCTACCAGGGCCGACTCGGCTTCTACTCGGGAGGCCGCATGGTCAAGCCGTTCGAGGACCGCATGTTTTCCACGCCGGTAGATTCCGTATCCGAGATCTTCCGCACCCAGTTCGGCTACCACATTCTGAAGGTTCATGACCGCATGCCGGCCCAGGCCGAGCGACGCATCGCCCACATCATGGTTCAGCCCAGGGGGCAGACCGCCACCGACAGTCTGGACGCAGCCACGCGCCTACAGGAAGTCATCGATCGCCTGGAGAGCGGCGAGGCCTTCGAAGACGTGGCCCGTGAAGCATCGAATGACCAGCAGAGCGCCCCCCGCGGCGGCGACCTGGACTTCATCGCCTACGACGGATGGTTGCCGGCAGAAATGCGGGACGCAGCCTTTGCCATCGATTCGGTTGGCGTTGTGGCCGGGCCGGTCCAGACCCAGTTTGGTCAGCACATGATCAAGCTCCTGGGCATCCGTGATCAGCCTACGTATGACGAAGCCTACGAGTCCCTGAAGGCTGAAGTAGCCCGTCTGCCCCGCTCGGACAAGGCCGAGGCTGAGTTTGCAGCGGCCATTCGAGTGCGTGAGGGCGCACGCACCGATACTGCCTGGGTCAACAAGGTCATGGGCACAAGTTCGCCGGACTCCGTCCTCTTCTCGCTCGGCAACGGGACCGCCCCTGAGGAGATGATGCAGACGCCCGTGGCCTTCCTGGGCGATTCCGTCTACACGGCCCGACAGTTCGGACAGTTTGCGGCGGGGTACAGTGGCGCTCGGGATTTCTCCGCGCAGCGGCGCTTTCATCAAACGCTGGACGCATTCCTGGATGACCGGGCCATCTCATTCGAGGTCTCCGCGCTGGAGGCCCGCGACGAGAATTTCCGGCGGACCATGAACGAATTCCGGGACGGCCTGATGCTCTTCCGTCTCATGGAGGATTCCGTCTGGAGCGCCGCCAATGCGGACACCGCTGCACTTGAGGTCCACTACGAGGCCAATCGGGAGGCTTACATCTTTCCGGATCGAACCCGCATCCTGGGAATTGCGGCCTCTTCGGACTCGCTCATGCAGGTCATCCACGGCCTGCTGGAAGCCGGCACGCCTTATGGGGCCATTCTCGACGCATACACGGATGACTCGACGGCCGTCGTGCGGTTTGACACCACCTTTGTGGAGGGAGAAACCTCTTCCATCTACGACCAGGCCATGGACCTTGACCGAGGCCGGTTTACGGACGTCCTGACCTATTCTGGCGGCCGAATCATCCTGATGAATGATGGCGTGGAGCCTTCGCGGCCAAAGAGCTTCAGTGAAGCGCGTGCCCAGGTTGTCGCAGAGCATCAGGAAGTGCTTGAGTCGCGCATGCTGAATCGGCTCAGAATGCAGTACGGGGTGCGAACCTTCCCCGACCGACTGGTTAGCGCTTTCCAGAACTGATGCGGCTGACACTGATAGCCCTGGCGGCCCTGCTTGGGGTGTCCGCGTGCAACGGACCTCCGGTGTCGGAGGATTACGTCGCACGGATGGGCTCTGAGTCACTGACTGCAACGGATCTGGATCAGGCGCTGACGGGCCTCCCTGCCGGCGTCGACTCTACTGACGCCGCCCAGCAGTTTGTCGAGCAATGGGTCACGAATCAACTGCTCCTGGCGGAAGCGCGGCGTCGTGGTTTGGACCGCAGTCCCGAAGTCCAGGCACAGGTGGCCGCCGCCGAACGCGCAGTGCTTGTCGACGCACTCCTCGGGGCCCTCTATGACGAGGCCTCCGAAGGGCCAAGCGAGGCGGAGTTGGCCGAGTACTTCGAGCGAAACCGGGAGCGCCTTCAACTGGTCGAGCCGTATGTCCGCCTGCGATACGTGGTGACGGATCAGGTCAGTGTGGCCCGCGACGCTCGCAGGCAGCTGATCACCCTCGACTCCACGCAGACTGACGCCTGGTCTGCCCTGCTGGAGAGTACCTCGAACGAACCTGAGTTGTCGCGAACCCTGACCATGTCCCTGGTCCCACAGACGCGCGCATTCGCTGAGTATCCGGGTGTGGGCCGGGCGGTCATCAATACCCGCGAAGGTCGAACCACGCCGGTAATCGAAGATCGCGGGCTCTACCACGTGGTGCAGGTTGTAGAGCGCGTGCCGGCCGGAACGCTT
>JABDJZ010000024.1 GCA_013003255.1 Rhodothermales bacterium | reverse complement strand
CTGTTGGGCTGGATGCATCTGAACAAGCGTCCCCTGCTGCTGAACAACCCGCGCGAGGACAAACGCTTCAGCGGAGTGAAGTGGCCCGAGAATGTCCGCTCCATTCTGACGGTGCCGATGATGGCGCAGTCGCGCCTGATCGGGATCCTGACCCTGTACAACAAGAAGCGTTCAGAGGACGGCTTCTCCCCGGCGGACCAGCGCCTGATTGCCATTCTGGCCTCCCAGTCGGCTCAGGTGGTAGAGGGCGCGCGGCTTTACGAGGAGGAGAAGACCCTCCTGGCCATGAAGCAGGAGGTCCAGCTGGCGCAGGAAATCCAAGCCAACCTCCTCCCTTCAGAAGCGCCGGAACTGCCGGGATACGAACTGGCCGGCATCAGTATTCCGGCCAAGGAAGTAGGGGGTGACTACTTCGACTATATCCCCATGGCCAACGGTCGCATGGGCCTCACAGTAGGTGACGTTTCTGGAAAAGGGGTCGGCGCAGCCTTGCTGATGGCCACCTCCCAGGCCACGCTTCGAGGTCAGGTGGTCGCAGAGGAAGATCCCGCGGTTGCACTGGGCAAGACGAACTTCCTGATGTGCTCGGCCACGCGCCGCGGGACGTTCGTGACGCTCTTCCTGGCCATGCTGGACCCGGAGACCGGTGCTGTGAGCTACGCTAATGCCGGCCATAACCGCCCGTTCATTGTAGGGCCCGATGGCCGCTTCGAAGTGCTCACAACGGGCAGCCTCGTCCTCGGCTTCATGAAGTCCCACACGTACCAGCGGGCCGAATACGTCCTCGAACCGGGCGAGACGCTGGTCATCTATTCCGACGGCGTTACGGAGGCCATGAACCCGGACAGCGAGCAGTTTGAGGAGGAACGACTCTACGAACTGGCCGCGAGACACCAGGGAGACGGAGCCAACGCTCTGATGGACCGCGTTATCAACGAGGTGAAACGGTTCGCGGGCGAGCGGGAGCAGAGTGATGACATTACGCTCTTGATCGTCCGGCGGAAGCCCTAGGGCAGCGAGGTAGCCGTCCCGGATTTAGAAGCGAGGGCCCACTGCCGATACTCCCGGCAAGACCCCTTCTACGATGGACAGCCTCTCAGACAAGATCCGCACATTTCTCCAGGACGCCGGCTTTGAATTCGCCGGAGACCGCGCCTCGAACCTGGAACTCATGCGCTACTTCGAGCGCGAGTACGGCATCCAGGTGATGTCCTACATGGAGGAGGAGTGGGTGCAGCAGCAGCTGGACCGCGAGTTCGCCCAGGGTTTCGTGGACTCCGTCCGCGAGTTTGTGGATGAGGATCGCCTTGAGGACTTCGACGACGACGTCGACTCCATCTGGGGCCAGGCTGCATAAGACGGCCAGAACCCGGTTCACAGGACCTCCTGCTTCCAGTTTCCTGAATTAGTTCCGCACAAAAGCGCGGACTTGTTTGGAAAAGTCGTTTGGTTTTACGACCTAGTAGGACTGCGCGCCATAGTCTTTCGCGCGCAAGCCCACCCACACCCACTGGACGCGGCCTAAGCCTACATGCCCAAACCAAGACGCCCTCGCGGGAGCGGTCCCTCGCGGGCCAGAATGCCGGATAAGAGTTCTTCGAAGGATCAATTTGGATGGTGGTTCCGCTGGTGCAATGCGGACGATCCCGTCACCTACTGGAAGGAAAAGAGAGCCAAGCGTCGCTGATTTCAGCTGCGCTTACGGGACCAGGTTCGACAGCATCCGACAAGGATGACTTGAACATCCAATCTGCTGGTGCTTCTGCATCCGGCTGAGGGTAACCTGGACATCCAATCTGCTGGTGCTTCTGCATCCGGCTGGGGGTAACCTGGACATCCAATCAGTCGGTGCTCCTGCGTCCGGCTGAGGCCGCCAACGATTGTTGAACGGTCTTATTGAGCCCGTCTGGGCTGCGCCGTTCCGCGCGTAGCCTCTTCCAGCAGTCCCTGTGCGATCCATTCGGCCAGGGCCTGGCGATTGCCGGGCTTTGTCAGCCGAACCTGGTCGCCTTGATGCCTGATGTTGCCAAGCTCCACCAGCACTGCGGTGGGTTTGGTGTGCTTCAGGATGTAGAGGTCCCGGCGTACGAGCCGCCCCTTGTAGCCCCTGTCGGGCTGATGGGTGCGGTACTGGTTTCTGATGGAGCTCTGGAGAGACCGCCCCAGCGATCGACCACTATCACTCGCATAGGCGAAGTGGACGTCAATCTGAGGTTGGTTGCGGCCTGCCATGGCGTCCACGTGCACAGCAATGACTTGCTGGCTCTTGGCGCGCGACCGATTGCGGTCATAGAGCTTGTTGATGACCTCGCCGCGCTGCCTGATCCTGCGAACGTAGTTGGAGCTCATCCGGACGTCGCCGTAGTAGAACTCGTCGCGGTCGGGTGCCAGATACTCGAGGTTCCGGATTCCGTCGTTGGAATCGCGGACGATCATGTAGACACTTGCGCCGTCCTCGAGAAGCCGCCGGGCCACGCGTAGCGCGGTATCGTAGGCAATCTCGTCTTCCGGCATCGTGCGACCGTTCAAGCGGCCGATGCTTCCCGGATCTGGGCCGCCGTGCCCACTGACAATGTAGTAGAAGTGGCCTGCCAACCTGGTCGACCGGCGCTGCACCCACTCATGCTCAGGGCCGAAAATGGGGTATCGACGAGCCTCGGAGGAGCGAGTCGAGGAAGTCGTCGCAGAGGCAGAAGAACTGCCTGAAGTAGATGAGGAGCCTGCAACCGGCAGACGGTACTGGACACCTACTTTCAGTGCATCACCGTCCAGGCGCCCGGCGTTCAACTCCTTGAACGCAGCCACGCGCTTTGCATTTGGCGTGATCCCGTTTCGTCGCAGCAGCCCCCAAATCCCCTCTCCCGGTTCGGGCGCTACGAGGGTTGGCTGGGCAGTCTGCGCGTGAGCTTCGCCCACTGGCAGCCCCGTTGGCGCGAGAGCCAGAAGGAGAATGAATGGGGCAAAGCGGGGAATCGGCGACATACCCCATCGTATCGGCGAATGGTCTCTGATTTTTAAGCTCCGTCACGACTTCTGAGGGTACTTTTGCGTCCCCATCGGCGTCGCGGTGCGCCCGGCCTTACAATCGCACCATTCACCCAGAGATTCAGGAAGCTCGGTCCCCGTCAGGAGACTTTGCGAGAACCTACTTCGACCCAATCCGCCTCCATGCCCCGCTGTATCCCCTGGTGTCTGCTACTCTTCCTTGCGTCCGCGGGCGTTGGGTCGGCCCAGACGTTTACCAACGGCTCCGCACGGATCCTTGCCTCCCCAACCGGTGACGACGCGCTGGCAGTCACCGTGGCAGACTTCAATGGCGATGGCCGATCCGATCTCTACTATCCCGGCCGCCTCCTCGTTCAGGGCACGGACGGGTCCTACCGGGACGCCCTGCTTGGGTCCGCGATCTCGGTTGAGGGCAACGCCCCACTGGTTGCCTTGCCGGGTGACCCCAACGCAGACGGGTTGACAGACCTACTGATTGTTGACAGGCAGCCGGGTTCGAGGTACTACGAGAACACGAACACCATTCGGTACCGACTTGCCAACGGAGAGCGCAGCCTGAACATCCGGACGCAGTCAATCGGCGCGGCCTGGGGCAATTTCGATGGCGAGGGCGGAATTGACGTGTACGTCGCGTCCTCGGACGGCCAGAATCGGCTCTTCCTATCAAGTCTGAATGACGACTTCACCGATGTGTCGGACACCAAACGCTCTCAGTCGGCTGCGGGAGTCTGCGGTCTGGCTGTGAATGACTTCGACCACGACCTGGATCTGGATGTCTACCTGCCCATGTGCCAGAACAACACGGTCAACGAACTGCTGGAGTACGACTCGGTGCGTGACCGATACAACAACGTGGCCAACAGAGAGGGTGTCTCAAGTTTTCGGTTCTCGCACTCTGCCGTCTGGTTTGACTACAACAACGATGGCTGGGATGACCTCTTTGTTGTCAACGCCCGCTTCGACATAGAGAACGGGCAAAACCAGCTCTTCCGGAATGACTCCGGTACGGGATTCACAGAGGTTGCGGGTCAAGCCGGACTCCTGGGTAGTCAGCCAGAGCCCAGACGTGGGGTGGCCGCGGCCGATTTTGACAACGACGGCTGGACCGACCTGTACATCTCCTACTTCGAGACCAGCCATCGCCTGTTCCGCAATCTGGGAGACGGCACGTTTGAGGACGTAACGCGCGCGCGTCTGCCCAGCCAACCCAATACCGAGGCTTTCGCCGCCGCGGACGTGGACGACAATGGCTGGATCGATCTCGTCTACCATCAGCCCGAGGGCGTGACGCTGCTGATGAACGATGGGGCCGCCAACTGGACACACCTTTCGCTGCGAGCCCCGGGGCGCAACCGCCGCGGCCTCGGTGCCCGGGTCACAGTGACCGCCGGGACACTGACCCAGACCAAGCAAATGACCATGGGCGGCGGCAACCCACGACACGCCCAGGATGCCCGGCTGCACTTCGGACTGGCAGGAAACGAGGTCATCGATCGAATCGACGTGGTGTGGCAGGATGGCACGACGGATGTGCTGACAGACCAACCGGTCAATCAGGAGTTGGTAATCAGCAAGGGCGGGCAGTTGAATCCGGCTCCCTCTGCATTTGACCTGCTCGGCCCGGAGGATGGCGCATTCTATGACACCTCCGCCGCGGCCATCGACCTGTCCTGGGGGGTGGCCCAGGAC